>NZ_JAUBQR010000002.1:0-89146 GCF_036701385.1 Microcoleus sp. Pol12B4
GTACTCGGTGGTTGCAATTCTCAACCGATGCCGGGAAGTGCTGTTAGAGGAATAACTAATAGATATTTCCACCCGGAACACCGCCAATTTTGTTTGGACATGGCAGCAGCTCAGTTGCGAGTCAAGCATTATGACGGTCGCTTCTATTGGTCGGGCCCCTCTGCGATAGTTGGCGACCTCCAAGATGTTCTCGGCGCAACTAAAGTCAAGTGCGTTTGGGATGAGCTGGATTCTCGGTTTGTGGTGTATCCCAGAGCGTACAGCCCCGAAGCGATCGCTCTCATGCGAAGTTTAGATGAGGCAGACATTCTCAGCATTTACTTTTTCGTGAAAGCAGGAACGCAGCCACACAAAAGACTGGCAGAGAATTGCTTGAAAACTATCCATTCAGAATTGGGTTTAAAGGTGGAAATTTTAAAACTTATTACAAGGGAGGGTGTTTCATGACTAAATACGTTCAATAATTCAGACATTTACTCAAGGTTTAAATGCCTTGCAGGAGAATCATTGCAACCAAAATGAGGAAAACAACCAATGAAAGTGCCAGTCACTTGGGAAGATGCCCAAAGCTTGCCCATCCCTGCTGATGATGAATTAGAACTCGTAGCAGGGTTAACAATGCAAGAGGTGTACAAAGTATACCGAGATAGGGGAGGAAGAGCTCTTGTTGACGGCTCTTGTTACTATTTTGCACGGCAAGCTGGTTTCAGAATCCCTAAAGAAAAGTTTCCAGAGTTTTTGGAACTCTGTAAAGCCAAATGGAGATTGATAATCCAGTACCTAGAAACCGAGTATCGACTCCGCTAGTCGGTTATTAACTCACAACACAATCAAGCTTTAAGTACGCCGTATCTAAAGCTTGGTTGCCACATAGTAGAGAAGAACACAGATGTTTGTAGCTCAATCCATCAGACAACCAGACCAGTTTTATTACGCCCATACTTTGTCGAGTGCTAGGCGCTGGAAAACGCGCAGGGGTGCTGACAATGCCGTCGCTCAATACCCCAACAGTTACATAGTAATCGCAGAAGCGGAAATAGGTTCA
The DNA here is from genome assembly GCF_036701385.1 of Microcoleus sp. Pol12B4. NCBI lineage: Bacteria > Bacillati > Cyanobacteriota > Cyanophyceae > Oscillatoriales > Microcoleaceae > Microcoleus > Microcoleus sp. Pol12B4. The sequence continues at coordinate 1,046 of NZ_JAUBQR010000002.1, forward strand.
CCTGAACATCAAGAGCTGTTTCTGATAGCTCGCATCCAAGTAGAAAAAGCAGCAGAACAGGCTTATCGGAATCATAGTTCCGAGGCTTTCTCACCCGAATACCCTGACACTCATTTTGAAGAATTGGCGGTGCGGGCTTGGGAGCGCTATCAGCAGCAGCGGTTGCAGGAGGTCACGAGTTGAGCTTGTACGCCATCAGGTTCAAAAAGGATAATCGAGTGCGCTATGCCACCGAAACGCAGGGAAACCCTGAGTACAACGCCATTGATTCGGCTACTTTGGAAGGAGCGAAGACTTGGAAAACGGAACGGGGTGCTCGAAAGTATCTCGCATCTCATGTTTTGGTGGGACGGCAGGGTGAAAAAATCCAAGGCCGCTGGACTGAGATCGAAGTCGTGGAAATCTCCCCGCAGCAGCAATGGCATACCAAGAATTCAGCCGTCATCAAAGAAGCTAAAGCTAAGTACGACAGCAAGCGCCCCGTGTTCTCGTTTCGCCCTAAACCTGAGATTCTACAATGGTTGGAGAAGGAGCGATGCGAGGGTGAAAGTGATGCCGATTTGCTCAACCGGAAGCTGGGAAAGTTGATGAAGTTGGAAGAATGATCGAAGTGTCAGCTTGGTTTTTGTGCTTCACTTGCCCTCAGCTCCATCAATAATTGATACTTACCAATCAAATTATTGACTTTAGAGCTATCGACATTGGTCTGGGAACCGGATGCATCACCTTGTTGCACCCTGCGGGCAATTATCTGCAAGCTTTCTTCTAGTTCTTGGATTTCTGACAACAATGTTGCTTTAACTATTTCCGCGTTCATAGATAACCTCACCTCTGAAAGCTTTGAGACTTACTATTCTCATAGTATAATATAATTGGCTAGCGCTGATAAAGTTAGTTTATTTTGCATGAGTAAATCTTAAATACCCTGTCAATTATGGACGAACTAAACATCAAGAAACAGCTTAAAATAGAAATGAATGCTGCTTATAAAGCTTTTACAAAGAATCCGAGTGCTATCAATTATGTCAAGCTAGAAAGAGCCATGCTCAAATACCAAATGTACGACAAAAACCGAGCTCATTACGCAGCCGGCGGATAGCAACACCGCACCACACAGCAAATACAGCATCGACTCAATAAGTTAGCCCAACCTTAATTATTAGAATGAACAATCCAACTGAAACTACTGAAATAGAGGAATTCAAAGGATACTTGCAAGATTTAGCTGCTGTCATGAAAAAAGTACCCGGTAGAACGGATTGGAAGTACCGAGGTTTTGAGGAATTGGTCTTAGAGTGCGGAAGGGTGATGGAACCCAAACCGCTACCTAAAAACATCAAACAAGGTCAACCGAGACTCTGTTACGCTAACTGCCAGCGCTTAGTCTTAAAAAACCGCTCTCTCACTTACGTTGAAGGCTACGCAATGGCGGAAGGCGTATCTATCCCGCTGCATCATGCTTGGCTGCTTGATGCCAATGGATACGTCATCGACCCGACTTGGGAAACTCCCGGCTGTTGTTATTTGGGCATTCCCTTGGCGACATCGTGGGTCACATCAATTTGGAATTCTCGAAAGCAGAAGGGACGGCCTGATGAACTGAGTATTTTGCAGGGAAATCATCTCGAAGATTTTTCGATTTTCAAACAAGGATTTCCGGCGGAGGCTCTTGCTGAAACTTCGATTAGTTAAAGCCAATTGCCAATTAGCTCAAACTCTAAGTCCACTTATTTTAGTTAAGGATTGTTATGATCATGTACGACTTTGTTTATTGTTTTACCATTAACGGCAAAGTTAACTGGTCAGCAGAAAATATGGCTGATTTGTGGCAAAAGGCTGCCTGTGATAGCGACTGGCAACTCATTGAAGAGTTTACCCAGACAGCAGAGCCGGGTAGTTTTATTACTCTAGATTCAGGGGATTTAATATTCTGTACCCGCACTCCCTCAATTTCTCAATCGAAAAAAGGAGATCAAGAAATGACCGATTACATCAATCAAAACGGTTTAGACGAGCTAACGCAAGAGTTTTTATCCAGTTTTCCTTCTCACACGCACATGAGTTGGACGGAGTGGCAGAATGAAGCAGAAGTCTACGGGTTGGATGAAAATCAGATTGCTGAATTACAGCAGTACCTTGAGGCAAACAAACAGCTAACATCCCCTATGAGATTTGCGGGTCGGCAGTGGTGGCTGACTAAACAGGAGATCGAACACGTCGAACTAATCAAGCAGTATTTTCCTAGCAATTGGGAAGATGAAGTTTTAGATAGGATGCAACGAGGCGATTTGGGGTACTTAAACAAAGATTGGCGGTTAAAAGAAAGGAAGAAAACTAAGGGCTTAGTTAAACAGTAGCAGGCGCAGTAGAAAAGATGGTTGAAGGGGGTGGATTCAATGAATATCACAGACGTAGCTAAACAATTTGCAATTGCCCAACACGGCACTCAGAAATACGGCGAGCATCCCTATTCGTACCATCTAGCCCAAGTATCTCAAGTGCTGGCCCAATTCGGTTATGCAGACGATGAAGCGATTGCAGCAGCAGGATGGCTCCACGATGTTTTGGAAGATACGCCAACAACTTATGAGATGCTGGTGTCCGAATTCGGGAAAGAAACAGCCGATATTGTATTTGCCGTAACCAGTGAACCGGGAGAAAACCGAGTCGAGCGCTTCCACAAAACCGCACTAAAGATCCAATCCAACAAAAAAGCTTTGATTGTTAAACTTGCCGACAGGATAGCCAACACCGAAGCCAGCCTCCAAAGCAATCCCAAGCTCTATAAGATGTACCTCAAAGAGTTTCCGCTATTCAAACAACTCCTGTACAATCCCCAGGATGTCGAGCTATTACCACTGTGGAACCGTTTGGAAAGCTCGAACAAGTAAACCCAACATAACAGGAATTGCAACGGTGAATACTCGAACTCAAACTATCTCAGCACAGCAGATAAAGGAATATTTAGAAAACGTAGTTGCTGCTGTCGAAACACCGCAGAAGAGAGCTAACTGGATGTACCAAAGGTACGAAGAATTGGTGCTGCGCTGCGGCTTCCCGATGGAACCGAAACCGTTGCCTCCAACCGTTGAAGCTGGCGTACCGAAGTTTGGTTACTGGAACTGCCAGCAGCTAGCGTTTGCTTCGGACAGCCTCACCTACGCTGAAGGATATGCCCTTCATGCCGATGTTGGATTTCCCATTAGCCATGCTTGGTTGCTCACACCCGATGGATACGCTATCGACCCAACTTGGGATTCTCCGGGTTGCTATTTTGGAGTTCCGCTATCTACAACATGGGTAGAGTCTGTTTTAGCCACGCGCAACCGCATGGACAACCTCAGCATATTTGATGGCAATTATATCGAAAAGTTTTCCTTGCTCAAAGAGGGATTGCCAATTGATGCTTTTGCTAACTTATTGCGGTCAATTTAATTCGCTGTCAGCAGTCAATCACCTTCAAACCTGTTGCGATTTTCCCACAGCAATTCTACAATTTGCTGAAAATCTTTAGAGTTTGGTGTATACCCGCAAGCCTCTTCCCACGCTTCGGTCAAAGCAGCCCATTGTTCGGGAGTTTCAGGTTTTTGGTGCACCAGGGCGAGGAAATTGGTTTTGATGCGGGCTTCTGCTGCATCCACCCCAAACCTGACCAGTTGTAGTTCAAACGATGGATCGCTGCTGTGGGCTAGGATGTCTGCGTAGTCCGTATCTAGTAAATCCAGCGGTTCGATGGGCGAATCAGTCATTTAACCAATTAGTGACAACTGTTGATTATCAATCATTTTCAACTCTTCTTTGAGGGTGATTCCACAGCAATTCTAGAATTAGTTGAAGATGTTCGAGGTTTGGCTCGAACCCGCAACCTGCTTCCCACGCCTCGGCTAAAGCTTCCCAGGATGCTGGAGTATCGGATCTTTGTCGCACCAGGGTGAGGAAATTGGTTGTGGTTCGCGCTTCTGCCGGGTCAATTCCCAGCCTGACCAGTTGCAGTTCTAACGCGGGATAGCTGCTGCTGGTGAGGATGTCGGCGTAGTCGGTGTCTAACAAATCCAGTTGTTCAATGGGCGAGTCAGTCATTCGATGTATTTCCGTATTTGATAGACTAGGAATTCCTCTGCTGCCTAGATTCCCAGCGAGTTCTCCAATTGTCATTAAACTGGTCAACGGTGTAAGGTTCTGACGGCAATAATTCAGCCAAAGAGGAGTAGCAGCGATCGATCAGAAGCTCCTCCCATTTGTTTGCGTACTCTAGGGATAAGGAATCGCCCTCAGACCAATCCCGATGAATCAACCCTTTTTTTAGATGGGAAAACTCCTGCCACTCGCGCTGTTCAAAAGGAAGTTCCAAGTCTTCAATTGCAGAGCAAATTGCACCGTAAGCGCGAGCCCCTTCCCCACTGTATCCAAAGGAAGTACCCCACACATTGAGAACTGCTGTAATTTGATAAAGAGAGTTTGGTTCTCTAAAAAATGCAATAAAAGTGCTGGTGCTTTCTGGATGCTCGCGGTACAACTGCAAAACTTTTAACACGCTGTTGGGATTATCCCGCATCAGTTTTAAGATTGCGCCGATGCCGACAGTAGTACCGGGCGGTGAAGGTATAACAAGATTAATTAAGCTCACGGTTGCTCCTCAGTGTAAAAAACATTCTCATTTTTTAGCTGCTCTATAGAAAAAGCATACCCTATTCCCACATTAGCAGATCTTTCTATTTCGTAAGTCAAATTCAGTATTTGATGCTGATTAGCTATTATCCCTTGTACTGGATCGAAGCCTCCTATACTTATTAGACCTTGGGAATTTTGCTGAGCTAACACTTTGATATTTTGTTCTATGATTGAACGCAATTCGTTAAACGTTTGTGTTAGCCCCGTCGATTTGCGAGTGATTATTCCGATAACTTCAGATGTTTCCGGGTCAATGAGCGGTCCGCCGGAGTTGCTAACATTTACGCTAGCATCAATTTGGACTATATCGACATTTCTGCTTTTATAAAAAGATGAAATTATTCCTGTATGACAGACAATGTTGAAGTGATCCAAAGGATACCCTAAAAATAAAATGCTGTCTCCCATCCGTTTCAGTTGATGGTTTCCTAATGAAAAATTATAAAGTTTTTTGTTCCTTAATACCGGGATATCAAAAACAATATAATCATAACCCCTCTCATCTGAAGCTGTAACAGCCCTGTTTAAAAATTCTTGAGAAGTTAATTGAATTCCGTCTAATAAAATCTGAGAATCGCTATCATAAGTTCTTAGTAGAACAACAGAATCGCGGGGAGCCTGATAAGCGACATGATAATTAGTTACTAAATATCCATTAACCATGAAGCCTGTTCCCGATGCTGCACGCTGTCCATCGACTGTATGTATGATATGAACAACACCTGATTTTACTTGTTCTACAATATCGGAGATTGGCTTTATAATAAAAGTTTGAGGAGAGTTTGAATTTAAAATTTGCATACACCATAAAGTAATTGAAGAACTAATCAACTTTAGCGCTTGGCAAAAAGCTCAGCTTGCGGATAACCGAACTTAGCCAGTCGTAATTGCTGAACGGTGGCGCGACCCTCAGCGCTCGATCGCCAAGTGAGAGCACACAAAGTACACAGCAGCAGAGACTCGCTTGACGATCGCATCCAACCACCCCCCCTGGTTTTTTGAGTTTGTGACTCCAGGGCTGACCGTCGTTGACTAAGAAACTTGAGAGCTGCGGCCACACAACCGCTGTTAAGCTTGCTAGATTGGAGTGTAGTCTAAAAAATCAACCCGATGGATTCACTAACCTTTTTGCAGAACATCAACACCAACATCAACAGCGCCATCATCAGCGTTTTGAACTTGGTGCTGTTGATTGAATTGACGGTCGCCTGGTGCTGGGGAATCTACCGGGGTGGGACGATCGGTGAAGCAACTGCCGGCAAAATATTCTTACTAACAACAATCGCTGCAATCATGTTTCGCTTGTGGCAATCGTGGCCGTATGAGGCAAGCGGTGTTAAGTGTGTGGCCTCAAGGCGCGTTTTGGGTGTTTGTTGGGGGATTGGTGGGCTGCACTTTCAAATGGGGTGTCGAACGAGCATTTTTGCGTGGCTGATAATTTTTGATACCGCTGCGGAGGGTGGGATCAAAAAAAGACCCAGGACAATTGCCACTGGGAGGAAAGTTGGGACGTAGTTGAATTAATTCGCATTGATTTCGGGGTTTGAGCGATTGTCATGCCGTTTGCGATTAGCCGCTTGCAGACCGTTCGCGAAAATCGACGACCAATCCACCAGATGCCAATCACGCAATATCTCAATCAACAAGTGATAGTGAATGTATTGCTCCAAAGTATCCCTGTTATGTCGTTAGAGTTTTGTCGCCCATCGTGTGCAGAAAAGGAAAGCTTTTCTCCTGGGGCACATCCATACACGTAGTTTCCCAGATCGTCGGTAAGAAGAGCTGGAAGAACATTGCTAGGGTTGATAACTGCTGATAAGTTTCCAGCATTAACCTACCCCAATGTCCATAGGGAATTAGGCTAATGCTGCAATAATCATCCTTATAATCACAAATTCTATATCTAGCCTTATCAAGAACACATTCGTCCCCCTGATTTTTTGAGGATGTAATACTGTCACACCGCAGTGTCCATGACCATGCAAATTTACTAAGTGCATGGAGTATTTAATCTTCAACAGATATGGAATCTGTCTGAATAACTCTATCAGCCCACGTTTGAAAGTTGTAGGTTCCTTCAAACTCGCCCCAATCAGAAACTAAGCCTACAATTCTAATATCTGAGTTGTTGACCTGAATTCCCCAGTCCATGCCAATGTTGGCTGCATCAGCTAAAAAGTTGTTAGCTCCAGGATCGATCTGATAAGTTCCAAAAATATTGCCAGGTGCGTCAGGATGATATAGCCTTACCCAAAGAGTCTTGTCTGTCAAATTGATAAAAGCTAATCTACCGATTTGTCCCGTCCAACCACGAGTTCCAGGGCGAAAAGAGCTTGGATCATAGGTTGGCATATTTGCAAGAATTCTATCAGGCCAAGTTTGAAAAATAAATTCTCCACCAAACTCATTCCAGTCAGAAACTAATCCTACGATTCTAATGTCTGAGTGGTCTACTTGAATTCCCCAGTCCATCCCAATATTTCCACCATCAGCTAAGAAAATGTTAGCTCCAGGATCAATTTGATAAGTTCCAAAAATGCCGCCAGGAGCATCGGGATGATATAAATTGATTTCAACAGGCGCACTGGTAGTATTTACAACTGCTATTTTTCCAACTTGACCTGTCCAACCAGGTTTACCGGGACGAAAGTTACTTGGCTCGTATCCAGACATAGCAGTTGTGCCTCCGTAGAATTATTTTCTTCTCTACCACTGAAACAGCTTAAAAACCGAACGTTTTACCATTTACTCTCTGATTTTTGATAACCAGTAGCGAATACTTTGCCTTATGGTTCACTGAGTAGTTGAATTCCACCGATAATTTGAGGGCTAACTATTAATTGTGTCGCAGTTGCGGTCTAACACGCCATTACAGCGCATAAAACCGCGAGCACTTAATCCCTAAACTTACGATTTTTTAAAGGTTCCACCCAAATCGTGCAGAATCCCGACGTAGATGCACGCCCCGCAACTTCTAGAGTCACACCTAGACGCCGAACATCTTTTTTACACTCTAAATTAGTCAGACTATCCGAATTTCACTTCATCAAATTCTGAGCAAACTTCCCCTCAGCGCTACTTGCCCACTGCAAAGCCTCCGCCTGCTCCTGAGTCAAATGAACCCGTTCCCCCAGCACAAACCTTTCTTGCGACCAAAGTTAACCCATCCCATCAAAGCACCAATACCTAACGTCGTCAACAGAATACCCGCCACCACCAAAGAACGCGCAGAAGTCGCTACTCTGGTCAATTCTGTCTGACGAACCAGAGAACTGACAGCAAAAGCAATTTCCCCGACTAACTTTTCATTGCACCGTAGCCAATAAAACTAACGATCGCCCAATTACTATGAACCATCACCTCAAACCGAATCGTCCATCCACCCGCAAGCCGAACAATCCCAATGAACTGGAGGCGTTTCGTACTGGGGATAAGTCATTTCACATTGGGGACACCGACCAGTAAACAGTGGGTGGGTATCCAAAAGTTCTAACTGCTGCTCTAGCGTCCACCGCTGCCTCGGTTGCAGAATCAATTCGCCGTTGTAATAACTCGCACCTTCGGGTTCCCACAGTTCATCGGGTTCAGCATTGGGGTTTTCTCGAAAGTCAAGGCAAGTGTCGGTGTTAGGGCCCGTGGGATGGGCGGCACAGATGAGGTATGGGTTGCGGGCGTACAAAAGGCAACGATGGCACTCAGGGAGTTTGGGCATGACGGGTCTGTGGGGTTTTGGTCTGGGTTTAGTTTCTCGCAAATAGGGGTGTTGGTGGTGGCGAGCGCCGTGACTTCATTTTTTGGATTGCTAGCATTGTCGGTAGTATAGCGGTTGTCTTTTTTGGAATTATTAGCGGTGCTCGACAGCTTCAGCTCGGAGATTTAGCGCTATTGGGTTCGATAATTGCTGCTGATTTTGGCTATGCTGAAGGTGGGCGATTAGCTAAGGTTTTAGGTGGGTGGCAAGTTATTGGTTGGGCATTGGTGATTCTCGATTTTTTCTAGGTTTTACCACAATTTTTGTTGTTTAAGAACAAGAGTTAATAGCTTCACCGAGCGCCTGGTTGGGTTTGGCTTATGTGAGTATTTTTAGTCAATTTATCGCATTTATTACCTGGTATCATGGTAGGGCAATGGGTGAAGTTGCACAGGTAGGTCAAATTCAGTTGTTGCAACAATTTTTGACGGTTCTGGCTTCGGCAATTTTGCTTGGTGAAACTCACCGAGTAGATCGCCCTAGTCACGGCATATTTGGTTGTTGCTAGTGTAGCTGCAGGTAAAAAAGCATCAATTAAGCGGACAGAAGATTTGTGAGGCGCTCATTTTCTCAACAGGCTATTGACTCGGATCATTGACTTTCACATATCGGCTCCATCTAACGACAGATGTAAAGCCGGGCTTATTTCTGTTCAATACTACCAATCAACTGAATTTTTAAGAGAATAGTAATGTTAGATATTGATGAAATGAGTTCACAAGAAATACAGGAGCTGCTACACCAAGTAGGATACGGTCATCTAGGCTGCATACACGAAGGCAAACCCTACGTGATGCCAATGAATTATTATCTCGAAGATTCGGACACTTACCTGTTTACAACCGAAGGCATGAAGACTCACGAGCTTGATGCAAATCCAGAAAAATGTTTGCAGGTTGAAGAAATAGGCGAGCCGCTTCATTGGCGCAGCGTGATTGTGAATGGTCGAGCCTCCCGCCTCACAGTTCAGGAAGATATCGATCTGAGAATGCACTCGATCAAAGAACGCAATCCCACGCTGTCACCTGCTATCAATCGAACCTGGATTGATGCTCAGGGACGTTCAGAAGCGATCGCAATCTACCGCATCGACGCGAGTGAAATGAGCGGACGCACGACTGATGGAGTCAGCAGTCGCTAAGAACCGAGATACCTCAAACGTTCTAGCATGAATGAATTTTAGGCGATCGCCATTGATGCAGATGCCATTGGCCGTGCGATCGCCTATGTCATTTAGCAGCCCGGTGTTCTTGATGTGAATGAAATCATCCTCCGTCCGACACGTCAAGAACTTTAGACTAATAGGAAAAAATCATGAAACAGCGAAAACTCGGCAATCAAGGATTAGTAGTTTCAGAGTTAGGACTGGGCTGTATGGGGATGTCCGAGTTCTACGGGACAACCGATGAGTCAGAATCGATCGCCACTATTCATCGCGCCTTAGAGTTAGACGTGACTTTGCTCGATACGGCTGATATGTATGGTGTCGGTCACAATGAAGAGTTGGTCGGCAAAGCGATTAAAGACTGTCGAGATCGAGTCATTATTGCCACGAAGTTTGGCAATGTGCGCGGTAGCGACGGCAGCTTTAAGGGCGTGAATGGCAAACCCGAATATGTCCGCTCTTGCTGTGATGCCAGTCTCAAACGTCTGGGCGTAGATACGATCGATCTTTACTATCAGCACCGAGTCGATCCCAACACTCCCATCGAAGAAACCGTAGGCGCAATGGCGCAGCTCGTCCAAGCCGGGAAAGTTCGCTACCTTGGCCTTTCCGAAGCCGCGAGCGCCACGATCCGTCGTGCAATGGCAGTGCATCCTATTTCGGCACTCCAAACTGAATATTCGCTCTGGAGTCGGGAGCCAGAATCTGAGATTCTGCCCACTTGCCGAGAGCTAGGGATTGGATTTGTGCCTTATAGCCCTCTGGGGCGTGGGTTTCTCACAGGCAAAATCAAGAGCCTCGACACATTATCTGAGGGAGACTATCGGGCCGGGCGATATCCTCGCTTTCAAGCCGAGAATCTCCAGCAAAATCTGGAGCTAGTCGAGCAAATCGAGCAGATGGCAGCCGAATCGGGTATCAAAGCCGGACAGTTGGCGCTAGCGTGGGTTTTGGCGCAGGGCGAAGACATTGTGCCAATTCCAGGCACTAAACGTCGCACCTATTTAGAAGAAAACATTGCGGCTGCTGCTGTGACGCTGACTCAAGCAGAACTAGAGCAAATCGCCAAAGCGCTGCCATTAGGAATTGCGATGGGCGATCGCTACCCCGATATGAGTACGGTCAATCGTTAGGATTTGGCGCGAGTGATGTTTGGCATCCATGCCTTTAGTAAATAAAAACAACCGCTAAAACTTAAGTCAATTGAGTTCTGAAAATCTACCCAATAAGGAGAAAATCATGACAGAGATCGTGAGCCGCGAGATTCGGCTAGTCTCTCGCCCCAAGGGGATTCCTACCGCAGATAACTTTGCGATCGCCGAGACCAAACTAGAGCCACTTCAAGATGGGCAAGTGCTCGTTCGCAATCTCTACATTTCGGTAGATCCATATATGCGCGGTCGCATGAACGAGGGGAAATCCTATGTTCCATCCTTCGCGTTAGGAAAAGCACTCGAAGGCGGCGCGGTCGGTGAGGTAATCAAGTCTCGTGTCCAGGAATTCAAGCCGGGTGATGTTGTGACTTCCAACTATGGCTGGCGGGAATACTTCATAGCTGCACCAAAAGATTTGCATCAGGTTAACCACGATATTCAACCGCCCTCAGTTTACCTCGGTGCCCTCGGCATGACAGGTATGACTGCTTGGGTTGGGTTGAATTTGGTAGAAGTCAAAGCCGGCGATGTTATTTTTATTTCGGGAGCAGCAGGCGCGGTGGGAAATGTCGCCGGACAACTGGCTTCATTGCGCGGATGCCATGTCATCGGGTCTGCTGGGTCAATGGAAAAAATCAAGTTTCTGCGGGAAGAATGCGGATTTGATAGCGCCTTCGATTACAAGGCCGGTCCTGTCCTCGACCAATTGAATCAGGCAGCACCGGACGGAATTGATGTCTATTTCGATAATGTAGGAGGCGAAACGCTGGAAGCGGCGCTCTCGGCATTACGGGTGCATGGTCGGATTATCGCTTGTGGCAGTATCTCCGGTTATAACGATGAAAAGCCGCAACCGGGCCCTTCCAATCTATTTAATATGATTGGCAAACGCTTAACGATGAAAGGGCTAATCGTTAGGGATTGGCTCGATCACCAGAGTGAATTTGAACAAGAAGTGGGCGGTTATTTCCAAGCTGGCAAACTGAAGAACAAGGAAACAGTGGTGGTAGGAATCGAGCGAGCGGTGGATGCGTTCATCGGTCTTTTTGAAGGCAAAAATGTTGGTAAAATGGTGGTAAAATTGGACTAGGTAGCCACTAATTGAGTGGGTACTGGCTTCATTATTTGAGAAGTTGACATCCGACATCGCTTAGACATTATTTGGTTGAAGGATAGGATGCCATCGCTTGCATCAGATTTCAAACTATAAATCTAGCAGTACACTTTACTTTCCCAACATTGGTCGTACCTGCAATTTCCAGAAGTTCCAATTAAAACCTCCAATGATTAGCCTTCATCGGACAACATCAAATGGCTGTGCACAGAGAGTGTAACACCTCTGTACAAAGATAGCTAACAGTTCTGGTCAGCGGTTGTTGGGATCTGGAGCATCTCACCGTATCGGCTTCAGGCAATCCGCTGCACCAGAATGTTATATTTCTTTTGATGCGATCGCCTGGACTACTGCGCCCATGCCAGTGTGATAAATACCTTCTACTACATCACGCTCAAGCTCAATTAGATGCCTAAACTTTAAGCCAGCTAACTCAATGCTTAAAGATTCTTTAGATTGCATCGAATCTACTGAATTTCCGCCTCCAGTACCGTACTTCAACTGATCGGGTGTATAAGCCTCAAGCAGAAACACACCGTTTTGCTTTAACCCTGCTTCCACTTTTTTATGAAGTTGTTTTCTGATTGAAGAGGGCAATGGACAAAATATAGATACAATTCCGTCCCATTTATTCTCGCCTAAACCATAATCTGCTAAATTAGCATGAATAAACTCAACAACCACCCCGTTCTCTTCTGCCAACTTTTGGGCTTTATTCAAACCAACTAGAGAGGCATCTACAGCGGTTACAGAGTAACCCTGTTTCGCAAGGAAAACGGCATTCCGCCCTTCTCCTTCGGCCAAGCTCAGAACTTTACCTTTTGGAATACTGCTGACATTTGCTTCCAAAAACTCGTTCGGGTTTGTGCCATATACGTACTCTTCTGCACTGTATCTTTCATCCCACATCTGTTTTCTCCAATGGTTGCTGTTGGCACATTTGATGCCCAAAAAATATAACTGTGTATTCAACCGCAGATATGCTGGATAATACCCTAACCGGGGGGTGGATTATCCATCAGATCGGTTAGATAACATCCTAGTTTTTAGGGATTAAACAGAAACGAAAGCAGGCTAAGTCCGGGTTCTTGGGTGTTATCCGTGACTTTTGCTGGATACCACCCCCTATATCGGTCTTATCCTATGTGGCTTTGCCGCTTGCTGGAAGCAGAGCCTTCGGAAATCATGCCAAGGCGAAGTATTGGAACGAGTGCGATCGCCCAAAGAGAACCAAGTAAACCTTGAGACTTAACATCTGCACTTAAAGCTTCTTGAAGTATCTCGCAACTGGGAATAGCTCGAAGCCCGCCTTTTCATAGGTGTGACGGGCTCTTTCATGGCCGGCATCACCTCCAGTCTCAACCAGCGCAATAGACATCCCAGCATCTTTCATCCAACAGAGAGCAAATTCTATCAAAGCACTACCAATGCCGCGACCTTGAAAGTCTGGATCGACGGCAACCATGTAGATTTCACCCATGCAGTCCTCCGAGTGTAGTTTCACGGCTACAAAGCCCACAGTAGAACCTGCATCGATAGCAACCCATACATTCGTGTCTTCCGCAGCACAGACATCCTCCACAGCTTTTTGTTGGCTCACACGCCAATGATCGGGATAGAATGCCTGGTAAACATCCGCGTTCATCGTGTTCTGAATCGAATCAAAGACTGGAGTCCATGCCCGCAGCGAAAGACGAATAACAGCATCAAGGTGGTGAGGGTCGTAGGGTTCAATTTGCATTCCCAGATCAACTCCTGTTAACTCTGAAAGCTTATGAGAGCATACTACAATACTCTACAATGTCTGATAGCTTGGCTTTGAATGCTTACAGATTTAGGCTACTTTCGCTGATTAACTAGCAATGACCCCAGTTGAGGAGGGTTGGATGAAAAAAACAGGATTAGGCATTCAAGAATTACTGTATTGTGAGCGATCGCAAATTCTAGCAATTGCCCAAAAGCACGGAGCCTACAACGTGCGCGTATTCGGTTCGGTAGCACGGGGGGAAGCGACCCCAGAAAGCGATATTGATTTGTTAGTGGATTACGATTTAGAGAAAATTACGCCTTGGTTTCCAGGTGGGCTCTTGCTTGATTTGGAACAACTACTCAATCGCAAGGTCGATATCGCCACAGTCGATATGCTCAAAGAACGCATTCGGGAGCGCGTTTTGCAGGAAGCTGTACCACTATGAGACGAGAAGCCCAACGGCTGCAAGATATATTAGATGCAATAGCCGCAATTGAACGATATGCAAGCCTTGGCAGGCAGGCATTTGACAACCAAGAATTGATCCAAATTTGGATTGTTCATCACCTCCAGATTATTGGAGAAGCAACAAATGCGTTATCGTCCGAGTTGACAGGTCGATATCCCCAAGTGCCTTGGGCGCAAATTGTAGCGTTTAGAAACCTTGTGGTGCATGAATATTTCAGAGTTTCGCTAAACCTAGTTTGGGCGATCGTACAGAATAATTTACCACCGCTGAAGGTAACAGTAGAACAGATTTTACAGGAGCTAGGAGAGACGTGAGTTCAGCACTCTTGTTTGGAACGATCGCTCTCGCAGTGTTTGGTCGTTCAAGCTCCTATTAATTTCCTCGCTCCTTCAAGATAGAAAAGTCTGAGACGTTCGCCCAAAGCAGTCAAATCTGGCTCGCCGTTTAAAGGAGTTCTTAACAGTTCAACTTTCTCTCCATTTACTTCTGCCAGCAAAACGAGTTCGTTTCCTGTTGCATATCCTGTAAATTTAGGAAAAAAATCATTTGGTAAAAATTCATTTGTGATGCCGTGCCTCTCCGAGAACTTTAGGTGAGTCCAGTCTATGTCAAGTCCCTCGAAATCGCGGCTTTTCAAGTACGTTCTATTGTGAGTTGTACCAAAGCCTTTTCCAAGTTCCCTTGCAACAGTTAGGCTCATGTTATAAAGCTCCCGATTTAGCTGTTGAGCAAGTTTTTTAAAAGATTGGCGTCGGGCATAATCAGATGAAGTTGATACTTTATTTTGGATTTGAGCGATATATTGTTCGGCATTGTGAGCGTTCTCCGTTGCAGAAATGCAATCTGTCAATGCTTGTTGTAGCTCGGGTATAGATTGCCAGCGGTAGTCGATTTGAGTTCCAAATGCTCTGTCAAAAATTCTATTCACTTTAGCCAGTAAATCGGAAGGGATTTTCGACAAAGCTTTTTGACTTTCCGGTCTTTGATGGGGCATCCTTCCTTCATGGTCAAGCAAAGTGACAGGAGGCGAGCCGACGATCGCAAAAAACCAAATCCCGCAGCATTGTGTAATATCCGCTCTGGGGTCGCGCTGCATACTGCTACTTACCTGAAGCTCGGGAAGTGCTAAAAATCGGTTGCCAAGCTGCTGCCAAGGCTCTGTCAAAATAGTCCCGTCAGCATCCGATTCATTAAATGAAATGCCAAAATCTATGACAACTGGATCGGCGATGTCATCGCGACGCATAATAATGTTGTCCGGTTTAATATCTCGGTGTACAATCCCAAGATTGTGACAGTATTGTATAGTCTCTAGAAGCTTCAAAACAAGATTGACAGCATCCGCAATCCCCATAGGTGGAGAGGAGTCTAGGATTTGTGAAAGTGTTTTCCCTTCAATGAATTCACCAACCATGTAAAGCGGAACATCGGAATCAAATTGGTCGGAGTTTGATTCAAATAATCGCGGGATGCCGGGGCAATCGAGGGTACTCAACGCAGCAACCTCTCTGTGCATTCTCTTGCGCCTTTCAGGATCTTTCTGATTTTTTAGTTTTTTTAATACAAAACTCTGAGACAAAATTGTAGAATCTTTAGGTTTGACAAGAAAAGTATCCCCTTGTCCGCCGCCACCAATCGGTTTGACTATTTCCCATTTTTCATCCCAAGGTTTGCTTTTCTGTTTGCTCATAGCCTTTCTCCTTCTTTTTAAACTTTGGTTGCTCTAGAAGCGCTCTCACCCTTTACGTCAATTATTTGCCAATTGCACTTATCTTAAGTCAGTTAGCATCAAGCGTGAGAAAGCTAAATATACGGGTAATCAAATAACTTTAGCAGAGCTAACTCTAGGTATTCCAGACCGACACTCCAGGCTTCCGTTCTAACTTCTTCTGAAGCTCCGCCTCCTTTATGACGGTTTTTCGGATTAGGATGAACGATTGCGTTCCGTATTTCAGTGATCGCCTGTGGACCATCAACCCAATTTTGCTGATTTGCTAGCTGAGTCAAATTAATTAAGTCGGTGGGTAGTTTTAAGTCTATCCCCAAAGATGACAGCAAGAGTCTCACTTGATCGGCGGCGGGGAGTTTTTGAAACCCATTTTGACTGAGGCTGCGTTTATCTTCTACGAGCAAGACCCATGCCAGCCGTTCTAATGCTGCCTGCTGTAAAACAATCGCACCATTTACTCCTCCAGCTTGCTTTTTACTCTCCACATACCAATGAATAGACTCTTGCACCAGCTCCCGCCAGTTTTTATCCTGCCATCGGTGCATAAAACCGGGAAAGGTTTCCACTAGGTCGGTTGAATCTGGAGAAAACCACGCATAAGTGTTTTGCCAAGAGTCGGCACGGCAAGCTGACCATTCCTCAAAGACCTGCGTCCCTTCGGCATCAAAACCAGCAATCAGCATGGGAGCTAACCACAGTCCTCTGGCAAATGAAAGGTAATAAGAAAATGCTTTCAACAGGTCGCGGGCATCGTCCATTGAGAAGGGGGTTCGATCTAACCGCTCCAGTTTGCAGATATGGGTTAGGCTATAGCCGCCTTGAGACTGAAGCAACTCGTGGGTATCCCAATTTTCGGGAAGAGTTGCTAATACTATCCGCCAATCTCCAGTCTGAAAGACAAACTGTCCGTCAAATACCCATTCCAACCAACCTTCCAGCTTTTCTTCTCCTTCTTCATTCATTACCCATGTGTTGGATATGTTAAAAAACGGAAAGTTAGGCAAGTGAAATACTAAGGAGGTTAATTCGTGACCCTTGCCTTTAACAATTGCTTCGCAGGGATAGCCTGATATTACAGATTTATTCTCTCCAACATATGTTGTCGTTTCTGAAATGCGAACTTTCACACTGATGCCAATCTCTGTCAGTTTCAGAGTAACGTCATCCCAATCAATTCGCGCCTCGGTGAAATGAGTGAACTCAAACTTAACGCACGGAGACGGGAACCACCCAAAGATTGTAGTTGCTTGACCTTCCATGACCTGTTCGCCTTTAATCAACTCAGCGAAGCCTCGGTACAGTTGTATGGGCTGATTGGGATGCTGACCTAAATAAAGTGTGGGTTTAGGAAGATGATTGCTCGGAACCGAATTAGCAGCATTCATATAAAAATCTTTGGAGTTTTGTCTTACTATAATACAGTTTATACTACACTACTGAGTTAGGTACTTAACGCACAACACCGCCCAGATGTAGATTCGCGCGCATCCACCTCTCTCAGATGCGGTAGCCGAGATAAGAGCTTTCCGAGGACATGATGTAAAAAAGGTTAAGAAATGCCTGCAAAAAGCTGGGTTATTGAGCTCGAAACGCCAGCACCCCATCTAAAGTTTGCGGATGTTGCCAACTCAACAGTGGCATCCTGGGAGCGATCGGTGATAAAAAATGAATTGCTACTTTTTGATAGCTTTTATGGCTGTTTGGAGTCCCTTTACTTCGCGGGCAATATCTTTAAGCTGTTCCTCGATGCTGCCATTTCCTTTTTCTAAACTGAGATTTGGTCCTAATTGCCGATCAATATCGACTTGAAAACTTTGTTGATAGGTACGGTTGGCAATATCAAAATAAGTCAATTTTATGGAAAAAAGGGGGTGAATATAGTCATCTAGCACGAGTTCGCAAACATCAAAAAACAAAGGAAATTGCTCGGAAATGATAGGAACCTGTATAGAGACTCCTTCCTCCATGTGTGAGGTTAATAAATTTGGTAGCGTGTCAGATTCAACAGAGACATTAATTGCAGCAGCGGCGTTCAACGCAACGATACCGAGTTGAATAATTCCGCTATTTCCGGGCTTCCGGCGGACAATGTGGCTAAGTAAGGGTGTTCTCAATCCCCGCCGAGCATGAATAGCTTCGACAAAAAAGTGATTTGCTGGCTCGGTATGCGCTCCCGCTCTAATGTAGTAACGGTTGTCGTTAGCCATATGAGGACCTATTTCGCTTTCACAAAAACCTATTAGAAATACAGCCTTGTCTGGCTCAATATTCACGCAGTTGCTGCTATTTTGAATACTGTGTATTACATAAGAACTTCTAGGCGTTACTTGTGAAATTATCGTATCAATCCAATCCCGCCGTGACAGGTTCCCCACGCTGAGAGATATTCCTCCATCAGGTTTACTGTTATCATCTACTCCTACAACAAACAATCCGCCTCCACTATTCCAAAACCCCGAAGCTGCTTTGACAATTTTATGGCCGAGGCTTTTATTGGGGCTTTTCTCATTTTTTTCAATTACACTGCTCTTGTACTCGTGTCGGTCATCTTCGGCATCAGGAAGAAACCAAGATAGATCGCTGTCTTGGAGTTTGAGAATATCCTTGGGCTTTGTGGGGTCAAACATTCGAGGTACTTTGGTGATGGGATGGGTGGGTTTGAAAAACAAGTGGGGTTGTAGCGGCGATCGCACTCGCGTCAATCCACCGCTGCCTTACCTTTGTCAAGGATACCTCGCAAAAATTGGGCTAGATCGGCAAAGTGTTCTGGGTTATTTTCAAGCAGCCATTCCGTGAGCATTAGTGAGTGCGAGGTTTTTTTAAACTTGACCCGCGCTTCTGATAACTCGGCAAATAGCGCATCGAGGACTTTTGCAGCATCAATTTTGCCAATCCATTTGGCATTACCTAGATGTTTTGAAGTATCGTCTTTTGAGCACTGAGTATTGGGTTTTGGGAAGTAATTCTTATTTAATTTATGGGTTTCGAGCCGTTCTCGAACTTCTTCGCCACTAACAGGTTGTTCTCGCCCCGCATCTTCATGATTGAGTGCGGCTGCTATAGCATCGGGATGGAGCAGGTAATTTTCATACATTCGCCTCTCCAGGAATTTAACTGGGTGCTGGCTTCTTTTCTGCAAATCCTTCATCTCCTGCTGACAGCGCTCCTCCAGATCGAACACAAATCCAACCGTCGGGGGAAACAAACTGCTGCCACCGCTGAGTTTGTCGTAAACATCAAATACGAGATGAGCGCGTTTTCCCTCAAAATCGCCAGTATTCTTAACAGCAATAATTTGAGTACCCCTTAAAGGCTTTTTGGCTACTTTTTCCAAAATTAACGGGAAGCACCGCTCCTCGGTCGGCCCTTCCACCCAGAGGATGCTGTCCGCACCGAAAACGTCAGACAAACTGACTCCCAGTTCGGCTAATAGAGAGCGCTGTTCCTTGATATCTTGCGAATTCATCATTGATGCTTTCGTTTCCCCGCCCTCAGACCGCAGCTTCACGATAGTTGAGGGATTGGCAGCGGAAATAATCTCGGCCGAATGAGTGGCAATAAAATATTGGTGCTGCGGAAACTCTTTGAGGATTTCTATCAGTTTCTTGGCAGCACCAGGATGCAAATAAGATTGGGGTTCGTCAATGATTATTGTTCGAGGAGCTGGGGAAGCCAACACCGCGTAAAGAATTGCCAGCACCTGACCAATACCAGTCCCGCACTCTGACAAGGGAAATGCTAAATCTTCTCTATCATTTTCAGATGCTTCTTTCGACCAAATTAAAATTTCTAATTCCTTGCTTCTGCGACTCGCGTTAATCCCACTCGAATCTTTGATGATGGGCTTAGGCCTGACAGAAACTTCGCCTATTTCAGGAAAAATAGTGGATATATACATCAAAAAACGATTAAAAAGTTTCTTTTTTCCAGAAAGTTGAAGTTGATTTAAGACTTCAGCCAAATTCGAGGCGTCCGGCTCCAGTTCAGACCGATCGCCAAAAAAGCAGCTTGCTAAATTAGGGCGTTCGGCATAAAGCCTGTATGTGTGGCGGCTAAAATATTGAACAATTCTGGTTGTTATTTCGTTGTCGGCAGTGTTCCTATTGAAATTTACACCCGACGCTCTATCAATAATGTAGTCTTGTTTGTTGACGCAATAGATGTTAAAGGTTAGGCTATCGCTTAAGCTTTTCTCTATTTCAGCTACCTTGCAGCTCTCCTCCATCCTAACTCTAATTTCTACAGCAGCACGAACCTCCAACCACTCTAGAAAAAGGCTGTGCATAGTTTGAGCCGATAGAGTTCGGTTTGTTTTGTCGCTGTAAACGAACTGAAAATCAATTGATAGTTTTTTGGCAACTTCTTCGATTGCCCACTTGTCTGCTACTAGAGAAACTTTGGCGCATGAGTCTGAATTAAAATGTAGCAATGTTTTGAGACTGCGATGGGATTTCTTCTCGAAATTTAAGCTTAAAGCTTCCAGCAGCGCTGTTTTCCCTGAATTGTTGGCTCCCACAATAATGTTGATGCCGGGTTGGAATTCTAACACTCCAGAATCTTGGAAGGATTTGTAATTAAGTAACTGGAAACGGGAGATGTACATAGCTGTGTTTGGAGGAAACGATACTTGAGCGCTCCGAGCCGGGTGCGGTAGCGAGGCGGGCTATTGAGACTAAAATTAAGCTTCAATTTACTTCTCTATCCAAATTTTTAAAGAGAATCTCCCTCAACTTTTTTTGACTTTGATAAGAGCTAGATTTTGGGAGTGAGATATAAAGCTTATCTTGCTCCAGGCAGTATTCAACAAACCACCTGACAATTTTTTGAGCATTGATACTCCTTTGCAAATCTTGAGCGTTTAAGTTTTCACTTTCTCTTAATAATTGTCTGCTCTTCAAAATATATTCTTGGCTGACAACAGGAGTCATCAATGCCATCTCACTCATATATACACTCTCTTTATCGTCAGTAACCAACTCGTAATGAATACGTCCACAATGAGTTATTTTCACCCTTTGGGACTCATAAATATTCGTATCTGTTGGGTCGTAAGGTTCAATAAGGCGGTAGTCAAGAAGAGCCTTAAGATTTTCTTTTACAAGAGTTCGACTTACCATAGTAGGCTCAAAATAATTTAGAATGTCTTCCACAGATCGGTAGATTTTTTCTTGCTCTACAGTCTCAGAATAAGCATCTATCAATAGGCGAAGAACTGATAATCGAAGTAAGGGACTTGTGGCAGTATTGGAGCCAATATCGAATAAATTTAAAATAAAACTGCTATCTTTTTGATAGAAATGATTATAGTCTCCTAGCAAAAGAGCCTTTTTAATATTTACGCCTTGTGGGCGGAATTCTTCACCAATAGCATAAGCTTTAACCAATTCCGAAACATCTATAATCGGTGAAGTAATAATTTTTTGGGCAATTTGAAGCCCTCTACGAATATCAAAGTTGGCAAGCCATCCAACCATACGTCCTACATAATCTTCCTTGACAAATATTGCTTCTATAGACAAAGCAAATGCTTTAACATCTGGGATCGATAGACGAATTCCTTTTTTTGTGAAATATTCTTTGCTAGTCTCAGCATTTTCTTGAGCCTTTTCCTTAATAAATTCAACACGCTTGGTAAGAACTTCTTTTGTTGAAGGTACTGGCAAATAAAAGTCTCGGTGATCGTAAGATTGAAGTGGACCTGATTTTGAAAGCTGCCAAACTGTGCGATCGGTTATAGGACAAATAATAAACGAAAAGCATTCTCTATAAATTGATTGTGCAAATTGAAAGACGGACTCTTGGAAAGATTGTGGAAAATGGTCAGTATTGTCAAAAACAATACAAGGCATTAATTTTCTAGAAAAAATTGAGTCTTTAAGCAGTTTTCTAACATACTCATGGGGGGCTTTTGCTATAAAATCACTGATTAATCCGCCAAATTTTTCTTTGAAAGCCTCCTTATCTCTTTGATAGAGGGGCTTGTACTCTCCATCACTCCATCGCTTATATTCAGAAAAGAAAATTCCCTGAAGGTTATCATAAGTAGGATAACCATCTTTAAAAAGGTTTATCTCTAATTCGACTTTTAATTTATCGGTTAGCCAATCTGAAATTGTAGCTTGATTTCCATCAGAATTTGCTAAATCAACGCGAAGAACCAAGCAATTATTACGAAGTTGCTTATCTAAAACCAGTTTAAAAAATCTGTTAATAAATGTCGATTTTCCTGCGCCTTTGTTTCCTATGATTAAAACAAACTCACCTTTTTGTAGTTCTATGGCACTCCGAATTTCATCTTCTAGCTCCATACCTCGTTCTGACTTAACAATATCAATTGTATTCAATAAGTGTCTTGTAATCTTATCCAAGCTTTCATCAGCCGCACGACTCTCTTTTGATTCTACAAAGCATTTCTCAAGCATATCAGAATCGTCGCCTGAAATAGTGCTAAAAAAATTGCGGTAAATATTTTCTAAATCTCTTAGTAAGGGTGATTTTTGAAGCAAGCATCTCTCAGATAAGCCGGTAACTGCTTCAAAATTATCATTTTGACTAACCTGCAAACCTTCTGCTTCGTGAACATGGACTTGATATAAATTTTCAAGCATTCCTTCTGGGGAAAACAGGTCATAAAATACTGCAAAATTTTGCTCAATGGCTTGCAAACTTGGGAATACTACCGCTTTGCCTTCTTTGGGAGGTACTCCGTCCGTGCGAACCGCCCAAAATCCAATCCACTCAATCCCGGTAGTCAACGCTGAGAATAAAACAGCCGTGTCTGCACAATAACCTTTTGCTTGTTCCAACCCTTTAACTGCGGACTGGAGTGCTGAACCACTAACTTTATACCAAGCCATACGCGGTTGGCGAGTATCAATCAATAGATTAGAGGTACGCTTAGCTTCCACTACAAGCCTGTTACGCCCTCCAGCAGATAGTAAATAATCAATGTAACCAGATTCTGTATGAGGCTCAGTCCGTATTCCTTGCCTATCCCAACCTAAAACCTCAATCAATATGCGGTCAATAATATGAAGTCGTGCATCTTGCTCCGTCTCAAGCGGGGGATTACTAACATTCAACTCTTGGCATAAGCTATCGAACCGTTCTTTTGCTGTGTCAACATTCATAAACACGAACTTGCGAGAAAGTATTAGACTGAGCAGGGTAGAATGTAACTTAGTTATTCTGCAAGCTTTGCATTCATTACTATGACATAATATCATGGCTTGAGTTCAATCCGTGACAGGTAAGGTTAATCTCCAGGACTCACGGATAATTTAAAGCCTCAACTAAGCGTTAATTTGCAAAGGCTGACTTAACATATGATATAAACTCAAACTACCGCATATTTTGTGTTCTGTCAAATTAGAACCGGGAATATTTATATAATTTTCCAGTGTCCGGGATTTGCGGTAATACCCTACAGTTTAAGAATTCTTAGGAGATAAAGATGTCAAAATGACGAGGATTTATACTCATGTTTTGAGTCAGGGCGGTCGCGGTGTAATCCGTCCCCTAGATTTGTCTCTGTTTCACTCAACACTTTGGCTTCCATCCCGTACAAATCATTCAGCACCGCCTTGACGTTCGGAAACGCAAAATACTCCGTCAGCTTGCCAATGCGGTAATTAAACGCTTTGTAGCGGTGTTTGAAGTACAGCTCTACATTCCCCCGGTGTTCCCACAATCCCAGCAAATTGACCGCAACATCCGAGTAATGCGCTCTGACATCCCGCTGCACCTCGGCGATGCGTTCCTCGATCGATCGAGTTGTAATTCCAATTTTATAGAAGCAGTGACCGTCCGCTTTCACCTCAAGGAAATAGAGCGCGTTCACCAAAATCCGACGAAGCTGCGCTCGATAAATCAGCAAATCAGCCCGTCGCTCTTCCAAACAAGATAACCCCGCAGCTTCAGCAATTTCTACAGAGCCTTCTAACGAAGCCAGCTCCGACAGCAGCAGCGGTTCCTGGACTTTGTTGAACAGCGCCAGGGGAAGCGCGCCGACGGGGATTTTGCCGAGGTCGGTAAAGTGATAAGTGCGATCGCCAACTGACTCCACCAATCCTTTGAGTTCCCACCGAAAGTTTACCAAGTCTTTGGGAATCGATCGCTTTTGGGCCCCGTACTCTTTCCACAGCACTTTCAATTGCTCCAATTCCTCACCCTTAAGCTGGATGTTGAAATTATCGTAGAGGGGCAGCGCGGGGAAAGCTTTGGTTTTAATCCGCTGCGACACGGGCTTGCAAGTCTCCTCGGTGTGCGCGAAGTGATGTTCTTTCACTGACCCCTTTTTC
This sequence comes from Microcoleus sp. Pol12B4, assembly GCF_036701385.1. Taxonomy (NCBI): domain Bacteria; kingdom Bacillati; phylum Cyanobacteriota; class Cyanophyceae; order Oscillatoriales; family Microcoleaceae; genus Microcoleus; species Microcoleus sp. Pol12B4. The sequence continues at coordinate 25,149 of NZ_JAUBQR010000002.1, forward strand.
GCTGTCAATCCGCCACCGCAGTAGAGACAAGTTAGCTGAGTTTTTCCGCGCACAACCTCATCAATGCCCGTCAGTTCGCCACTGAGAGCAACACCAAATTTTAGCCACATTGTCAAAAGTTCTCCTAAAAGCAGGTTTTGTAGATGCACCCGCTCCACATGACCAACGATTTTAACAAATCCAGGGGTTAGGGCTTCTGCCTTGGGAAAGAAAGCGATCGGCATTCGATGCTCTTGATGCGCGAGTGTCAACCGGCGCAGCGTGAGAGTTAATGTACTCAAAATATTACTTCCGGGTAGTCGGGGAGGCTGCCGATCGCGCCGAGGCGATAGCTGCGTCAAAAGCACGGATTGATGTCTGGGTAGCTCGGGTACAAAAACAAAAGCGAGAGCGAGAGCACAAGTAAAGTAGATGCAGATGCCAGTCGTCAGGTCGGGCGATCGTCAGCTTTTGCATCTTTCAATTTAAAAATTGCGAGTGCTTTAGCAAGGAAGACACAAGCTAACAACGCCCAGGCACACTGCCTACCAACAGATAATCGATTTGATACAGACGTTACTTGCGGCAGGTGATGGGCACTGCTAGCCTACTTTTATACCCCACGCTAGAGCAGTAAGCCTTTACCTTCCTTTCATAGCTATGAGCAACGACGCAATCGCACTTTATGAACCAATCAACCTTCTGAAACAGGTTGACGAAGATATTTGGATCGTAGATGGTTCCATCGTGCAGATGGCAATGTATGGAGCTTTGGTTCCCTTCCCAACCCGAATGACGATTGTGCGACTGAGCACTGGTGACCTATGGTGCCATTCACCAACAGAATTGACTCCAGAACTGAAAGCTCAAATTGACTCCCTCGGTTCACTGCGCCACCTCATTTCGCCCAACAAAATTCATTACGCCCATATCGGTGCTTGGACTAACGCCTATTCAGAAGCTATAGCATGGGCATCTCCAGGTGTTCGCGATCGTGCCGCGCAGCAGAAAATTGCAGTGGATTTTGATGTTGACTTGGAAGATGAACCACCACCTCAGTGGGTAGCAGACCTAGATCAGTTAATCTTTCGTGGCGGTCGATTTATGGAAGAAGTCGTCTTTTTCCACCGCAAGAGCGCCACTCTCATCCTTGCCGATCTCATCGAAAACTTTGAACTAAATAAAGTGAGTCAGCAGTTGCATTGGCTACTTAAATTAGGGGGTGTTGCTGATCCGGATGGAAAACTCCCATTGGATTTGCGAATGACATTTATCGGGAGAAAGGAACAGGCACGTAGCTGCTTACAGCGAATACTTCAGTGGAACCCTGAAAAAGTTATCCTATCCCACGGTCGTTGGTATGAGAATAACGGTACTGCTGAGTTACGGCGTGCTTTTCGCTGGCTTGAATAACGTTTAGACGACAGCAAGCTAACACTTTCAATGAAGCCGATAGTGTAAAGGATCTCATGCTTAGTTTCACTCGTATCTACCGTCGCTCACTTTTGCCGTTGCCTATGCTGCCGAACTAGACAATGAGCTAAAACCCTATGGGAAAGATTGAGCTACCTACCAACCCAACCGATCGCCAAAACTCCTGAAGCCGTTTATAGTGTTGGTAATTGGCAAAGACTCATTGCCAATTACCAATTGCAAATTACCCATCGTGTAAAAAAAGCCCTCTGACATTTCCGTCGGGGGCTTTTTGTTTTAGGGGCAATCGGGCGATCGAACTACTCCAGCAATTGCCATAAATTTAACCTCACATTCTACTTTAATTGTAATGTAAATTATGAGATGCTTGGTGTTAATTATTTGTATTTCTTTCTAAATGGGTTTAAGCGTTCTAAAAATTCAAAAATTAAATAAACAGAGCGACCAGTTATAATTATAGATTGTAATACTTTTAACTCTATAAAATCTAATATTAATTTTTTTTGTTTTTAAAATGGTTGGTAAGAGCTAACTTTATTTTTTAAATTAATTGCCGTATTTTGGTTAGAATCGTTCGTAGACAGGTTATCTTTTATTTTTTGGACAAGGAGTTCCCAACTCTCACTCTCAGGCTGTAGTCGAATGGCATCATTCGCACCACTTTGTGCGAAGTATCTTTCCCGGTCACCCACCATGATTTGACCACCCAGTTTTAAAATAACGGGAATTTGTGCGGTTTCCGGGTTAATTTTAAGCATTGTGGCAATCTCTACCCCATTCACTTGCTTATCATGGTATATATCCGAATAAGCTGTATTAACAATAATGATATCCACTTGCTTATTAACTGCGATTTGCATTGTGGTTTTTATATCAAATCCATTATATGCAACCAAATTAAATTTTATAATAAACCGTCTAACCATTACGGAAAAATTCAACCAATTATCTCCAACTATTAAAACTTTTATTGAGGCTTTAATGTGTTCAGGTTCATCAATCTCTGCAATAGCACAATAATTCATAGGATGAAAATTAAAAATAGCAATTATTTTTAAATTTTCATTCTGGAAACTCACTAAGTCATGATAGGTTTGTGCGGGTAGTGAGCAATAGACAAAATCCCACTGATAAGAATTTTTATCTGAATCCCAAACCAATAAGTGGACATAACAAAGCCACAAAGAAAATTTACTATCCATTTTTTTTTCTACTTAATTTACTATTTTTTGCGTAAACAAATCGGTGCTTTTTCGTTTTAAAATTAGCCCGAGGAGGGCTATCCCGCCTCCATTGTGTAAACTATCTTAATTCATCTATCCTCGCCTCCCAAAAATTCTAAAATTTTCGCAACGTCCCCCAAGTCAGCTCTCGACTTTTTACGCCGCGCTTTCAACTGGTTGAGCAAGTCTGCTGCCTCTGGTAGTTCGATCAAGTTACCGATCGCCCAAGCTCCAGAGCCACTATACTGCACTAATTGGGGCATCCGTTGCCAATTACTAATTACTAATTACCCTTCATTAAAAGCTCCCCGACCTTGTGCCGGAGGGTTTTTTGTTGCGGATGTTGGCGTAAACTTTCAAAAACGGTTTATTGAGTAATAACACCTCTGCTAGCTCATGCGAGACTTAAGAAACCAAGAAGAGTTGTGGGGTAAGTCCAATGAGTTGGAAGAAGGGCATAGTAATGGCTCTGCTGCTGTTGGGTGCGGGCTGCGATATTTACAAGGGTTCGCCTGTTTCCCAAGAGGAATTCGGTGAGGGTTGGCCTTTAACAGTGCCAAGGGGAAGATTATTGTGCGTTGTTTATACAGGTCCACGTGGAGATCCACGACCAGTGGTTACTTTTATCGCTCCCGATGGCAAGAAATACGGGGTGAACGGTAACGCTAAGAGTGTGGGACATTTTTTGGAGATTGATTCAATCCAGAAACCTGACCCAACTAATCCACGTGCTAAAAAAAATATTGAAGTGTTGGCAGACAAAGGAATGAAGCTCTGTCCGTAAATTTAATCGTGAAAAAACCCTCCGGCATCCGTCGGGGGTTTTTTGTTTTAGGGACGATCGACCGTTACGATTCCCCGCTGCCTATCACGGAATTATCCGCATCAGCCAGTTTTATACAAACTTTACAAATTTTCCTCCAAAATCTCCAGCATTGTCTCCACGTCCGGCAACTCCACCTTTGATTTTTTCCGCTTGCCCTTTAACTGGTTGAGCAAGTCAGGCGGCTCCGGTAGGTCGATCACTGATACTGGATTTTGTTCCAGTTCTGCCAGTTGCGCTTCAAGCTTCTCCCGTTCTTCACGCTCTTCTCTAAGCCGGGATTGCAATAGTGCTACCACCTTGCGCTGATTGTCGATCGTTGTAGAACTCGATTCTAAAAGCTGATCGTAGTCCTGCTGATTCTCTGTCGGCATCGAGTCTAATTGCCGCCTGAACGGTTCGTCATGGGTACGATCGCGATCGGGACAAACGGCGAAGAATCCCCCCAACCGTGGAGATAACGGCCGGGGACGGGTGCAGCCACCCAAGAAATTGATGCTCTAGATCATCCCGGTAAAGCATCACGTCCGACGTGCCTGCCTGCCACTTTGACCCGAACGAATTAGAAATTGCTGGGGAGCTCAGTTTGGCGATTGGCGGTTTTTGCTCTCCCCCGGTGCTGGCACAGGACGGCGATAACTACAAAGTTGTTAGCGACCACTTTCAATTCCATGCGGCGGTTCTGGCACGGAAGCTAAACCCAAGGGCGGGGGAAAACATACCGGCGATCGTGCTGGAAGCTGAGAATCAGTCGGCGGTGCTCGCGCAATTGAAAATATTGAAAGTCGCCTAGACCAGATCGCACCCCATCCGCTTTTTCTGGATGGGGTTTTTTAAACTTCTTGAGAAGAGTGATAATTAAAAGGACTAAGCCCATGAACAACAGCAACGACGACCTCGAATCCCTTATCCGCTCTGCTAGCCCGGATGGCCACAGAAGCGAATTGATTCCTGTCACCATTACTCCTGAGATGGCCAAAGGATACCTCTGTTTTGGACTGGAACAGGAACGGGAGATTGATCAGGCTGTGATTGAAGATTATGCCCAGACAATGCGAGATGGCGAGTGGAAAGCTGGCTCGATACTGATTTTCTCTGAAAATTACAAAATCATTGATGGCTATTACCGATTAGCAGCAGTTGCCCAGTCAGGAGTGCCGGTGGAATTTTATCTTGTCAGGGGAGTGCCTTTCAATCTCTAATCCCAGTTGCCCCATCCGTTTCTAGATGGGGCCCCTTTTTGCCTTAGTGTTCGTTCTTTTGAGCGAATTTTGCAGCAGTGCGATCGGGCAAGTCTGGCTGGCAAGCGAGATTATGTTTTGCTTAGACTGCTGTGGGGTAATGCGCTGCGAAGGAATGAAATCAGCCAGTTATCAGTTCGTGATTTTGACCCAACCACTAAAACTCTGAAAATTTTAGGCAAGGGACGCGGGACGCAAGCTGAGACGATCGATTTGGGGCTGGCAACTGTTCATGCGATCGCCGACTGGTTAGACGCCAGGGGCGGCAATTCCTCTCAAGATGCTTCCCTGTTTACGGCGCTTGATTTTGCGAATACAGGTCATCGGCTGACAGGCGGCGGCCTCAGAAAAATTATTGTCCGTCACAGCGAAAGTGCTGGTATTGGTAAGCAAATGTCACCTCACCGCATCAGACATTCAGCCATCACGGCGGCGCTGGATGTAACAGACGGGGATGTAAGGAAAGTTCAGAAACTCAGCAGCCACAAGAATTTAAACACTCTGATGGTGTATGACGATAATCGTGGCCGCGACCAAAGAGATGAATTGTTAGTAGTTGAATATTCGCTGCTTCCATCGCTGCAAGGCTTTAGCACTGATCACGAGTCGAGAAGGAGTGCTGGCACCGCTGGTTTGGGATTGGGTAAAACTTCGAGCTGTTCCATAAGTTGAGGAAAGTGACCGTTTTTCCATCATTTATCTCCCCCGCCTCGCTCAGCAGCAAAGGTTCTTGGATTTGTTTGAACAACGCAGCTTGGGAAGCAAGCGCACCGCAATAGAGACAAGCAAGGTTAGTTTTTCCCCGCGCCACTTCATGAATCCCCGTCAGTTCGTCGCCAAAAGAGCAAGACCGTATTTTGTAGATGCACTTGCTCCACATAATTAAGGATTCTCACAAATATAAGGGTCGATCGCTTCTGGCTTCGGGGAGAAAGCGATCGTCACCAATCAGGAATTTCTTGGGCCGCGTCGTCTGATAGGTCTTGTGACAGTTGCTCTCTTGGTAACGGCACAGCAGACAATTCATCCTCTACACCGGGAAATGTATCTTTTCCGGTGTAGGAAAGCATCGATAAAGAGGCGATCGCTCCTTTGACTTGATCCGGCTTCACCTCTAAGTATTTCTGCAATTGTTCGAGGTTGTTGTGACCGCTGATTTCTTGAATAATCCGCAGCGGAATTCCGGCGTTGCTCATCTGGGTGAGAGCCGTTCTCCTAAAACTGTGGGTGGATGCTCCCTCGATGTCGGCGCGATCGAACGCTTCCCTCAAAATCTTGTCCGCTGAGTCGGGGTGCAAATGCTTCCAGTGGTGCGAACGGTGGCGGCCGGGGAATAAATAAGTCTGACCCGCGTTGGGTTTCCAAGATGTTAGGAGACTTCGCAAATCTTCAATGACTGGAATCGTCCTGGTTTGAAGTTGACCTTTGGTGTTGGCTTTGCGGAAGTTGATTGTAGAACGGACGGTGCCCCTGTTCGTGTAGATATCCTTGACCATTAGGGAACAAGCTTCAGCAATGCGGCAGGCGGTGTAGAGGCAAACTCCAAACAACGTGCGATCGCGAGCGGTTTGCAAACCTTTGTTGAACAGCAGTTCGATTTCCTCCTGCGTAAGGATTTTTGCTTGTCCGTGCCGTTCTATCTTCATGCTTGGTGTATACTCGACCCGATACCACAAAGTTTGCCGCAAATACTGCATTACTGCATCCGTAGGGGGGATTTCTTAACGGGGCGGTGGTTGGGGGCGATCGCCAGCTCGCTGGCAGAGCTGTTTGAGTAAAAGTGCCTTAAATTAACCGATAATTTTCCATAAACCATCGCAACTTACATCAATTTAACTTGGCAATACACCAAACCCATGAAGCTATCTTGTTTTGCGGTGGCAACAATCCTTTCAGGGCTGTTTGCCACGATCGTCAATTTTCCTGCAAAAACGCTGGCTCAAGCAAGAAGAGAACCCTTTCCTTTGGTGGGAGGAGTGACTTTAGGCAAGCTCGAATACGCATCTTTTGCCACGAGCCCGGAACGACAGCTTGAAGCTGCAATCCGCAGTGCAATTAAGAGAGATTTCCCAGAGTGGAGTTTGAACAATTTATCTCCAGTTACGTACTCGTATGTCAAGAAGGATATCAACGGCGACGGTCGAGCTGATGCGTTTGTTTACATCAACAATTCTATTGGGAGCGGTTCGGGGGGTTTGCACGTTGGGATTTTTCAAGCTAACAGCAGCGGCTATCAATTAGTTGGCAGATTCTTGCACACTTGGGCGCTGGTTATCAACGCCAAAAAAACATCTGGATGGAATGAGATTTTGGTAGTTCCGGGAAGAATAGATCGTTACCCTGATATCTTTTACTCTACGTGCAGGTTCGATCCGAATAGATCCGTTGGGTCGAGGAATAGCGATAGTTTGTTGGGGAAATATGGGGATTGTCGAGAAATTCAAAGAAATGCTGTGATTTCGGGGATTTTGATAAGTGGTGTAAATCCAGTAGGGGGAAAACCGACTTTTCGATTAAACCCATAGGTCAAGAGCGATCTGGAAACGTGAAGATAGCCCCGGCTGGCTGCTCTGGCGCAACAGCTCCTGGGCAAGGTAAATCAGACAACTTAACTACAAACAGCCTTCTATATACTCAACTTCCGGAAGTTTACCCGACCTAAAATATACAACTCGATTTGTGGCAGTCTGAAAAATTACCCGGTAGTTTTTGTCAGCAGCATCTAGAGGAACAAAAGTTAAATATTTACTATTTGCCTCCGGCCGAGCCGTGAGAGGATTCTTAGTTATTTGAATCTGCCCTGGATAGAGAGAAATAATGCGGTCTTCACTATCCCCGATTTTTGCACCTCTGATGGTAGTTATGCGCTTATCGCTAATATCAATTCTGGCAATGCGCCCCTTTGTTACCATAAATGCAATGCCTTTTAGCTCTCCTTGTGGTTTAAAGTAAGAGCAACTGTACGCATCCGGCCCGCTCGCTACAAAAACCAACTTGACTCCAGCAGCCCGTGAAGCTTCATCAACTGTCATTCCAACTCGAATCGGCCCAATGCCATTAATTGCTAATTTCGAGTTCTCTGTTAGCGACGCTTGAGCGTTGACTGATATTGCCCACAGAGAAACGATGACGATCGTACTGATTAATAAGGTAAAAAGAATCTTGAAACTCTTTAAATTAGGCATAAAACTATAACTTTTTGTAAAAAATATCTAGTTTGATTATTTGGGCAAAGATACTGTACAGCCAGCCGCATTGAATCGCTGAACCATCTCAGACTTTTCCGGTGAATTAGCTATGAATAATTTGGTTGGCGGTATCAGAATAAGCCTGTGCACAAAAGGCTGTATACCAGTTTTATTACTTTGCACGGATACGCTGCCCAAATAATTTTTATATCGAATAAAAAGCCTGTAACTTTCACCGGTAAAACTTTCGCCTTTGATACGAAGTTGACCGTTCGATACAGAACCTAAACTAAAATAAGCATTATTTCCCGTACCGCCGCGCATGGGATGATTGAAAAGAACGCAAACACGACCTCTGGTATTTGATGGGTAGATGCTCCAATCATACTCTTGCCCGGCCCACGTACCGATAAAGGGCGCTACTGCTGGATCGACTTGCGACCAAGCATTGATGAAGGATTCCAAAGCCGGAACAAGCGGCGCCTGACGAAATTGCCTCGAACGCTGTAAAATCGGTATGTCCCGACGAAATTCTTCGATCGCTCTCTGTAATTCCGCATCAGTTGGGTAGCGTTCAGACTGGCTTTGTGCCAAAGCTGGCAAGCCACCCACACCCATGACTGTAAAAAACAGGATTAATAAAAATGATGGTCGTTTCATATTATGTCTCGTTTCATCTAACAATACTCCGGACAGTTTTTGGAACGAGACTACAAGCTTTACAGGGCAAGGATCATAAATAAATTCCAATTAAATGCAAGTCAGGCGTGGAGCTGACATTGATTTAATTATCCACAGTGGCTCAAAGTCCTAGAGAATAAGCCCTTCAGCCATATAAAAACTGTCCGGACTATTGATCTAAGCTAACAGATTGATTTATGCGGTAATTGGATGCAGTTCACGAAGAGAATTACTTGACAAAAGCAAATGAGGATATAACTCTCTGGAACACTCGTTCATCAATTGGTTTAATGGTTGATTCGTAACTAAAAGCAGAAACAGTAATCTTGTGCTTGCTATTAGGAGCCATGAAACTAGCTGTCAAAAAAGTATTAACGCCATTGGTCACGTCCGTTTTGACGTAAACTACTGCTTTTTGGTTGGCAATGGTTGTTGGTTTGATATTTTCAAATCGCTCGTTCGCACGAACTTCGGGAAGCAGGCGAGTGTCAGACTTTGCAGGCTCTATTTTCACCGTGACCAATGAGGGATAGCCATCACAACCTATTTGCCTATTTTTCTTACAGCAAGCATTTAATTCCTGTTCGTTAGGGTTATACAAAAGTATGTAGGTGATATTATCACGGCGACTTGTTTCACTGGTATAGTTAGCTGGAATATCAAACACAAATCCAAAATCAGGGTTTCTAATCTTTTTGCTTTCTCTGGCCGGATTGACAAGCGCTCCTCTTTTACAAAATTGACGATTTTGCGCTGGAGTTGGGGAAACTTCAATCCCCCAAAAGGTTAAACAAACTATGAAACTAATCAGCGAGCGCATTTTCATATTTACCTCATTTTTTTTGTTCAATTCTTCTTTTAGAACGCAAAATGTGGCTGATTTGCTCGTTAGTCATGAAAGGAGCTGTTAGGCAGTTAGTCCTAAAACAACCCGTTCCTTTTTCGGTGAATCTAACTTGAGTGTCATTGGCAAATCTTAACCCAGAGTTCCCTAAATTCCAGAAAAACACAATTGCTTTGCCCGATCGTACATACCGATCGCCGTTGGCAACGTCAATTTCTCCAAGTCCACCAACGTTTACAGGTGGGTAGCTGGATAAACCTTGCTTGAGAATGTAAGCTGTAATAACGCTGGCTCCTTGATTGAAGTAAACATAGCCATTCCTAAACTCTGGCGGTAAGTCATAATCAACTTGGATGTGACGTCCACCACCTTGTTCTACAAATTCTCTCCAAGTTGTAAGCTGGGGTTTGAGTTGTTGAGTAACATTTTGTGTTCGCCCCTTTATTACCTGAGAATTAGCGACACTTGAACGGGCTAGTTCAATTAATTTACCAGCAGGCACAGCAGAGTAGAATTGAAAATAAATATTGTCTTGAACCCACGATACTTTACTCCAATCAAGTCCTTGAAAATGGTATCCGTGCTGGTTTCTCGATAGCTGAACGGCAGTTGTCCTCGAACCTGGCTTTATTTGGTTCTGTTGATAATATGTCGATGTAAGAGTGCTTGATGTCACTGAGAAAAGCCGACACACTAGCTCGTATGCTCTGCTTCCTTTTTTATTAAAGCGTGGTGAAAAATTCTCGTCTTCTAGGTCAAAATGAGCCCATTCCTGGTTGGCATCAAATGTTAATTTGGGAGACATCTCTCTAGTAATAGCTCCAGGTAAACGACTGGGCGGTCGAAAAAGTAAGTTGCTGGGAAGTTTGTTTCTAATCTCGCCGATAATGGGTTTGAATATAGGATCGGGTTCGGCAATTGCAGGGATTGGTGCAAATCCTCCGGAACCGACAATTGCCAGACTTACCGTTAAACTTAAAAACAATTTGTTTTTCATAAAATTTTACCTAGCTCCCTAATAATTTACTGTTCTTAACATCCTTTGAAACACCAACGATTATTCTGTTTTTGATTATCAAAAAATACGCGGTGAGAACTCTTGCTAGGATGAGCAGTAGGCACACCTAAATTTTGCTTCGGATAACGTGTTCCATCAAATTGATAAATTTGATACGAGATTTTACGAATGCTCGGAGAGTAGTGCGTAACAACAATATCTCGCCATCCATTAGAATTGACAGATAAAACGCCAAAGGGACGAATAGCAAAAGTGTAGAAACCTACTTCCCTATAGCCATTCTGCGTTCGTTGAAAAATAGCGACAGAACATCCTCCTGACCCCCCACAAAAGGCTCCTCCCGACAAATACACAATAGCATCACTTAAGTTGTCACCATTTAAATCGATGAGAGCATATTCATAGTAGGCAGCAACATTATTATTTGCTGTTGCTTTATTCACCTCTTGAGCCTGCAAAAAGGCTCTTTCTAAAGCTCGATCTCTGACTTTTTCAGATTGAGCCATACTTACTCGTGCGGGATATGCCACAACAAGTGAAGTTAGTAAGAATGCTACAGAAGTCAATGCTTTATTCATATCTAGTTCACGATTAAAGAAAGCAGGTAATAAGAATGGGTCTAAACATAGGTGCGGGTTCCGCAATTACAGATTGAGTTTTGGTTGGACAGTAACCTCCTAACATCGCGTACCCGACCATGATTCCCTAAACTCATTTTTATTGTTCGATGTTTGCAAGTAATTTTTGTGACAAGTAATATCCCAATGCCAAATACTTGCCAGCTTACGAACAACCTTCTATGTACTCCACATGAGGGATTTGCCCCGACAAAAAGCTTTCGGCTCGATTATCATTACCTGTTGCAAAAATCAAGCGGTAGTTGCTATCTTTCGCATCTCGCGGAACAAATATCAAGTTTTTTCCAGGACCTCCTATGGGGTTTTTGATGGTTCTAATTTGCCCGGGGTATAAAGCAATAATCTGAGCTTCTGTATCTCCGATTTTAGCTCCTTTGATTGTAGCAATCCGCGGGTTGCTAACATCTACTCTCACAATCCGACCTTTTGCTACCATAAAGCTAATTCCTTGCGGCTCTCCCTGCGGCTTAAAATAGGAACAAAACTCTTCGTTTAGAACGGCATAGCTTTTGACCAACCTCTCTCCAGCAGCTTGAGCTTCATCAACTGTCATCCCGACTCGAATCGGCCCAATTCCTTTAAGCGCTAGTTTCGAGTTTTCGGTGAATTGCGCTTGATCGCTAGCTGTTGTTACCTAATTATTAGAATTAACGCTCAGAGTGTACGCACCCCGGCTGCTGCGGTCTTTGCCGCTGACAATTACCCGATAGCTGCCTCCAGTGGGCAAGGTAATGCTAAGCTCGGAGGTGCGATCTTTGGAAGCTTCATCATTTTTACTGCCATAGCTCTCAGCAATCTTTTTCCCGTTTGGAGCTATTATAGCTGCATAATGGTCGAAAGCTCTTTGACTTAGGAGCGTAATCGTAACAGATTGACCGGCTCGACCTTCAAAAGTATGGGTGCGGTATAAATTGCCGTTAGAAGCAAGTACCGGGTCGCCATCTTTCAAAACCCCTGTCTGCTGCGATATGGAAAGCGATTTTACTGCTGGATTAGCGGGGTTGCTCAAATTTAGGTTGTAGGCTAAGATTGGCGGATTCCAACCATTTGCCTCTGCGACTGTTATCATAAAAATCGAATCGCTGCTAGAAGATTTAATTATTTTTCTGATAAACCCATTGTTGATTTGAACGTTGTTTATAGGTCTTGCTTGTTGAAAGTTAGGTTGAGAGATATACAGGGCTACTGACCCATCACTATTCCGGGTAGCAAAAAACAAATAATCCCGACCGCTAGCCCTAAAATCAAACTTATAGATAATATCTTGAGATTGAAAACGCTGGCTGATAACAGGTGATTGACCCGTTATTATTGGCATTGGATTAGGAGGTACTGACGGAGGTAATGTTTCAGTAACAAAGATAGTTAAACCCAGCATCAACTTAAAAACGTTTTCTTTCGCCATATTTTTGCTATCCTTTTAAACTGAAAAAGATTGTACGATGGTTTGGACGGGCAGTTTGGGGTTTTGTCAGACAGCCAACTCCCAACACCGTGCAAACGAGCGTAATTCCTAAAAGCGATCGATATTTCATAAACTTTATCTTGATGTTTTGAGAGCTACTAAAGACTTGCTCGCTGGATACCTTCTGTATGATTGATTTCATCTAAGCCAGCAGATCGATTTATCTCGCAATCGAACGCAGGTTACGCTCGGCTGGTTATTGTTCAGGCGGCTTTCCCGCTCTGCGTTAGAAATCTGTTTTAAAGTTGCGGGCTGGCGGAAATAGTTTGTGCCGCAAACCCCATCAACGCCGATGCTGCCATCAGCGCAGGGTTTTTCTCCGCGCCCCTGCAATCCCCATGTCAGTTTTGTTCGCACTCCATCTTCCCAGCGCAGAGTGCCTGCTGCCCCTCCTGCCCAAGAAAACGACTCGTAGATGCAGGTTTGCTTGAGATCTACCTCGTCTCCCCGAAACAACCAACAGGAAACAGGTGTTGGCTCGATTCTCCCCGCGAGTGCGGGAACAGAAATGCCCGTGAAGAAAGCAGGTAAAAAAACAGCCAAAATTGTCAAGTAGATTTTCATAGTTTTAATGGGTTTAGCAGGCTAAATTTATCGTTGCTGTGGCAGGGCGTGAGTGCAGCCAGCTTCTTTAAATTGTTGAAGCAACTGGTTTCTCTTAGCTGGGGGAACGCCGCGCACTAATTCAGCAGGATTTGTCAGGGGTTTGGGCCAAGCGTATTCATAGATACCCGGTCGATCGTTGCTAGTGTTGATAAAAGCTACTCCCAAATAGTTGCCCTGTTGGAGGAGAACCGTTAAGTTACTGGTTTTGATGGATTTGCCAGATACAGTTCCTACAGCAAAACTTATCCCGATGTCCGGCTTGGGGGGAATAAAAGTTTCTACAATACACGCTCGACCTCTAATACTTGAAGGGTAAATACTGGTAGTTTCTTCTAGCGCCGTCCATTGACCGATGAAAGGTGCTATATCGGGATTGACTGGCAACCAAGCTCTGACAAACGCTTTCAAATCCTGCGATTGAGCTGCATTGCGAGGATCTCGAAGGTAAAACCCGCGAGAGCCTTCAGGAGGAGAAGCCACAAAATTGCGGAAGCCCTTCATTAATTGCTGCAATTCATTCTCAGTTGGATATCGTTGAGATTGTTGTGCAATAATTGGTAACGAGACAGCAGCTAAAATGCCTAAACTAATTGTAATGGTGAGTGGCGATAGAGCTTTCATAAATCTCCTTATTTTCATTTGGCACTTTGAATTGGAGGCTCGTTAGCCATCGAAGTAGCAACATCAAGCAGTTCCTGTTTGATGTTAGCCGCAGCGCGTAACTGAGCCGAGAAAGTTAGACCGTTCTGTTTCCAGAAAATAGTCTGACTGCCGTCACCGCTTCCACCGCATCTGATATTAGTGTAAACACCTTGAATTCCCGATTTGATATTTACAGAAACGGCATTAGCACACGGCCATTTAGCCTGTTTTTCTAACTCGGCCATGCGTGTGTCTGAGTTTGACGCAGAAAATTCCCCTGCAAAACAAGCATTTGCTCTACACCCAGGTCGATAGTATAGTTGAATACTCAACTCACCACCTCTCGAAGAAAGATAGGAGTAAAGTGTATTGTTAGAATTAGCAGGGGGCAGGGAACGATAGGGAATAGAGGCGGGTAATCGCATCACCATATTTCTAGGGAGTTGAGTTTGAATATCCCGGATAAACGGTCTGAAGATAGGTGCTGGTTCTGCCATTGCAGATTGAGGCTTTATAAATCCTCCAACCCCTAAGATTCCCCAACTCACCATTAAACTAAAGATCGATCGCCTTTTCATGGTTTTTACTTGTTGTTTGCAATACCAAATGGTTCCGCAATTTGTTGTTCCCACTTTTGTGAACGATCCAAATCAAGCCACTGTAAGAAAATATTACTGCCTTGTGCAAAAGTTTCGGCAGCAGTTACCCAAAAATTTAATTTGCTTCCTAGAACCAACTGATTGATTACAGTTTGTTCGATGCCTGACTTCGCTAACTCTTGGGCAAGAACTTTAGAGCCTGTTGCCATTAGGTAGGATACGTTTTGCTCATTGATCCAACTCTGATTGACAAAAGCTCTTTGACTATCTTGCAAGGTGAGAAACATTCCATTTTTGATTAAGCTGCCTACTCGCTCTTTTTGTATTTCCGTGAAAAGAGATGATAACAGTTTAGATTTAAAAGTCAAGTTATTAGCGTCAACAATTTTAGGTAAGACAGTATCAGATAAAACTCCGATAGCAAAGGTGGCTTGATTATATCTCATGGCTATTTCACCGTTTTTAGTGAATATCATGCGTCCCCCTGGGGGAATAGCGATGTTTCTAATCTCAGTCTTTTGCGATCTACCAATTGCATTCCTCGGATCGGTAAAACCATATCCTTCAGTCAATAACCTGAAAAGCCTGTTTGCTCCCTCAATGGGAAAGCCATATAAGTTGGTGGCTGGATTTCTAATACCTGTAATTCCTCTAACTTCGATCAACTTATTCCGTGCATCGTAAACTTCCACTACACCATCGGCATAGCCAGTGTTATACACATCTATGCTGTAAACTGCCGTTCCATCGTTTAGTTTAATCGCATTGGGTTTGTCAAGTATAAAACCATAACCACTTAATAACTGACTTGGGCTTTTATCAGCAGGTGGAACATTAACTCCACGAATTGATTGTGGATTCGCAACTACAAGAAGCGATCGCTCTCCTGTATTCTGTTGGCTTGGAGAGGGCGATCGCCCCGCTGCATCCTGTTGTCTCTGAGATGGCGCTGGATTTGTTGCACTCTGCTGAGTAGGTGTACTGACGCTCAAAGCGTACCGGCCCCGGCTTTTATTATCATAACCATTAACAATTACACGATAAGTACCATTGCTAGGTATAGTGACAGTCAGACCAGAATTTTTACTTGACTGATTAATGTCGTCATTTTCTCTTAGTAGTTTACCATCTGGACTAAAGACTGCCACGTAGGTATCAAAATCAGAACTTTCTACTGTCACGGTGATGGACTGACCAGCCGTACCTTGAAATGTGTATTGATCGTATAAGCTATTATCTGAGGGAAATACAGAATCACCGCTTGCTAGGACTCCCTGTTCTTGGAGAAGAAGCGAGCGCCCTGTGTTAGTTTGTTGATTTGGAGAGGGCGATCGCCCTGCTGTATTTACATTCTGACCAGCTTCTAAAATCCGAGCTAATTCTTGGTTGGATACTGCACTCGATTTCATGCAAACTGTAGAAAAGCAAACCATTCCATCGTCTCTAACAAATGCTCTACCCCTGGGAATTGAGTTTAGATATGGAATTGAACTATTCGTAGGAGTAAGCCAAGTAATCAGAAGTGCTTGACCACGACGCATCAAATCCTCTAATGATTGCCGTGACTGCTGAGCACGAAAATGTGATGCGTCACCACGATAGCCGAAACCAAAACTTGGTACACCACCATAATAATCGTAGAAGAGGCCATTACTCAGTACAGCACTGGGTTCTATCCCGTCTTTCAAAACATACGCCACATCTAAGGAATTGTTGTCTTCAAAAAAGATACAACCCTGCTTGAAACCATCAGGAAGTTCATTAAATGCCAGCCATATTCCGCCTCTACCCCCACTCGTCGTTGTCAAACCTTGACTAAAACTAGACCATCTCACACATCTGGTTAACTCTTGCGATCCTCCTGTTTGTGCCTGTTGGCTTGGAGAGAGCGACCGCCCTGCTGTATTTTGTTGATTTGGATCGGATATTCTATCAATAGAGATTTTATCACCTCTAGTATTGTTATTGAAGGAATTAGCTACATCGTTATAGTCAAGAAATAGCCTTCCCGACTGACCCATAGATAGTTGATTGCGTCCTCCTATAAAAAAATAATTTCCCTTTGCACCTACCTTACCTACAAGCTCACCAATAAAACCTTTATATATAGCATTAGGGTCATCCTTTTTACCGATATTGGCTCGATTCACAAACCTGTCGCCATCAGGATTAGTTAGCAGGGTACTATTCACAGGCGATCCTTCATTACCGTAACTTCCTTGACCGCTTGCTGAAAATTGCAGGGCATCTCCTCTAGATGCATTGATTCCTGAATCAACGCAGAAATTTCTAGCTGGAACAGCGATACTTGTTTGTGCCAAAACTGATTTAGAGCCAGCACCTAACACGGTCAAGCCAAACATTACGCTAAATAGGGAACTCCTTTTCACAATCTCTCTCCTCATTTTTTACTAATGATGACAAGTATAAATCTATCATTATTTTGGTAAAGAAACCGTACAGCCAGCCGCATTAAATTCTCGAATCACCCGAGAAATTTCTTGCGGGTTAGTTTTGGATAACGGTAACTTTGTCGGTGCTTGCGGTAGTTGAGGATATGTATAAATATCAGAACCAGGCTCGGCTCTAGCTGTGTTATCGCTACCAACATAAGCTACCAATAAGAAAGTATTGCCGATCGGAGTTCTTTGATTCAAAAGTACCCGACCCGTTAAATCGCCACTGAGGCTAATTTTCCCACGAGATATAGAAGCTACACTAAATTTGTAGCTTGGTCCGAGAGAAGCCCGAATGACGCATACACGACCCCTGACATTTGATGGATAAACGCCTATATCCCCATCATTGTTCGTCCACCAACCCAGAAAAGGTGAAACTGTTGGATCTACTCGCGACCAAACTTTAACAAAAGATTCTAGTGGCTGTCTTTGAGCTGCTGTGCGTGTATCCGCTTCCGTTCCACCGCAACATTCTCTTGAGTAAGCTGGCGAGGACGCTCGTTGTTGAAATTCTCTAATAATTTGCTGAATCTCTACATTTGTAGGATATCGTTGAGACTGTGCGGAAACTGATAAAGAACCAATCGTTATAATTGTCAAGCTGATTATCAAGCTACAGGGCGATAGCCATTTCATAAACTTTCTCCTGATTTTCTACTGATATGTAAAACACGAACTCAAACTACTTGCTTTATTACGAACAGCCTTCTATGTACTCCACTTGGGGGAGCTGCCCCGATCTGAAATATTTAACTCGTCTGTCATTCCTTGTCTGAAAAATCAAACGATAGTTGTTATCCGCTACATCTCGCGGCACAAATGTCAAGTTGTTTCCAGGGCCACCTAACGGATTTTTGATAACTCTAATTTGCCCTGGATATAGAGAAAAAATTTGCTCTTCAGTATCTCCAATTTTAGCCCCTTTAATTGTAGTAACCCGCTCGTTACTAATATCGACTCTGACAATGCGACCTTTGGCTACCATCAAATTAATTCCTTTTGGCTCTCCCTGTGGCTTAAAATAGGAACAAAACTCTTCATTTAAAGGCTCATAACTTTTTATTAATCTTACTCCCGCTGCCCGCGACGCTTCATCGACTGTCATTCCAACTCGGATCGGCCCGATGCCATTAAGTGCTAGTTTCGAGTTTTCTGTTAGTTGCACTTGAGCATTGACTGATGTTATCCAAACTGCAAAAAGGACAATTGTGGCAATTAGTAAGGTAACAAATTTAGTTGAACTGTTTAAATTTCGCATCGATTGCTATTGCTCCTTTATTTCGGTAAATATTTCTCTAATTCCGCCGTGCGTTTGTCTGTCTCGCCGGCAAGACAAGCATTGCGAGCACCTGCATAGGCACTACCCGCAGGTGTCATTCTACCTTGGTCTTTGCAACTAGCATCGCGGCGCTGAATCCAAGCTAATTGTTCGTCCATTAGTTTTTCTCGATCGCGCCGATTCAGCTTCGATATTACTTGCTTGTAGACTTCATTGAGTCGGATATCTGCTTGTTGGTAAAGAGCAGCAGCACAATTGTTTAATTCACCTTGGGTTTGAGGTTGGTTACAAATAGCAGGTTTGGAAGAAGACAATGTATCTGTTTTTGTATTTGGGCCTAATAACTGAATTGGTGAATCTGCCTCGATAGCCGAGTTAGCTATTTGAATTACAGTCGCCTCATCTGTTTTAAGTTGCACAGTGTATAGGACTCCTTTATATACCCACTGAATTGCTGATACGCGACGCGGCATTTCAACAAAATATCCCGTGATACCTTTTGTTAAACGTACTTCCTTATCAGCATTAGAATTGGGTATGCCGCCTCGCTTTGCCTCGAAATAACCAAAGAAGCAAGCAGTCACGCTTTGACAGTTTGGAACCCTGCCTAACTGGATTTTATAGCCGTTTGTTTCACCCCGGCCTTCTACATAAATGCTCTGTCCTAGCTGTGAAAAAAACTCTAACTCGCTCGGCAATAGAATCGGTACTTTAGTTTCCCGTTGGAGTTTGGGTAAAAGGGGACGAAACAATACAGCTACTTGCCTCGAAGAGCGTGCTTGCCCGTAAAGTTGCTTTTCATTAGGCAGATTTTGTATCACCTGTTTATATTGAGCCATAACCGATGATAACGCAATCCCTAAAAATGCCAAGCTTGCCATTAAACTAAAAATCGAGATCCCTTTCACACTTTTTCCTCTCTGTTTGCTAAAAAATGCCTTGTTTGCAGGATGACCGACAGTATGTTGACTTTCAAAAATGAGCGACTTGTTCCTATATAACTTCTACTTTCTACCGTCAAATGCCTTGATACATCCTTCAAGACTTCGCCTAACCTCATCGGGGGCTTCTTCAAGCCTGAGCCGATAAGAATTTTCTCCTAACAAATTAGACCCGCCACCAACAAAAGATAGCTTGCCATCTCTACTAGCATTAGGAAATATAGTGTTAGTAATGGTATTTCGCTGGGTTGTTCCTTGAAAACACTCAATTTTGCCAAAATTGTATTTAATTCCTGTAATTGTATTTCCTATTTTCCGAAACACAACCCGCATATCTGGTTGTTTTGGATCGATTACCCGTCCATAAAGGTACTTTCCATCTGGTAAACTTTGAATCGTTTGTTTACCATCTCCCTCTGTCGGTGTTCGTTGACTTATCGAGGGCGATTGCCCTTGTGCCAAAACTGATACTGAAGCAACGCCCACCACCGTCAAACCAACCATCAAACTCAAAATCGAGAGCACTTTCACGCTTTTCCTCCTGCTTTCTCAAACACCTTCACCGCCTCAACCTGCCACACCGCATCCCCTACCTACATATCAGCCCCAACCCGCTGCTTTTATGCAAAACACCAAGCGATTGTTACAAAGCTTTACAGACAATAAGCAAGCCTGGTGTTGAATTGACCGACAGTACGCGGAGCGTCAATCGCAAGGGTGCAACAAACTAACGGCCCGCCGAATTCTCGACCACTCCGACGCTAGGGACGTTTCATCAGGCTGTATCCTGCGGTAGCCCAATTCTGAATGGCGGGTGTAGAATACGGCATCCGCCACTTTATTGAGTACGGGGCTGGATAAAATTAGCCCGTTCCTACTCTGACCGTCATACACCGAAATCAGCCAATCGTAACTAAAACGCCTGTTGCAACCCGGCTCGTACACCAAGTTATTCCGCACCACTTTTTGAATAGCAGACCATTCGTTGATGTACTGAGTTTCATCGGGGCCGATTTTGCGGCGGTTCAGTTGTGGGTGAAGCTTGTAGAAAATAAAGTCAGTCCATTCACTAATATATTTTTGGGGTGGCACTGTTCGGGTTGCGACTTGCACCGCAGCAGGCGCTCTGGCCGCGGGATAGCTGGCGGGTCGCGCTACTGTCGCACCGGATAAAAAAGGGACGGCGATTAATCCGAAGATCGAATAGTTCATTGCATACCTGGTTTCTCTATGCCTGCTTTCGTTAGGCAAAAAAAGTTAGCAGTTGCACCCGATAGCATTTTTTGCTGCGTTCAAACCCAGAAGGTTGCAGTCAATATTGATTTAGATTAGAACGAGATAACTCGCTCTCGTTGTTGCAGGAATTATCCCACCTTTACTGCATTACTGCACGATCTTTCAATATCTCTTAACAGCAAGCGCAACAGGACGCTCGGTACATCGAAGGGCATCGAAGGAGCGAGGGCGAGCTGTGTGGCGGGAGTTTGCGACGGTGAATTGGTGGTAGTTACAACTCGGATAATGCGACGCGAAAAAGGTAGCACCGCGAGAAAGGTGCCATGCACTACGGCATGGAGAGGAGGCGAAGCGACGGACGGTACAAAAGTTGGGCGTTTAAAAATGAGTTTTTAGGTCACGTAGTATAGTTATTACTACTTGTATAATTCCTGATTTTAGGCAAATCGTTATGTAAATCTGAGTGTAAATTAAAACTCAGGAATTTTACAATGTCTCTTCCTCCCCATCCACAGTTGCTCCAAAAGCTAAAGGAAATTATAAAACAGTATCCAGAACTCGAACCAAGCCTGCAACCAGTAATTGATTACATACAACAAACACGTGAAACTTATATGAAAATAGTTTTAGAGCAAATGAAGGAATAGATTGTAGAATAACGTTCGGGTTCTTTTCACTTTTTAGATCCCTGAACCATAGATTAGAGTAACGAGATCGTGTTTATCAATTGCTTTAGGTAAAACTTTAATTGCTTATTCGCCTCGTCAGGGAGATCGTTAGAAATTTTTTGCTCGATAAATTTGAATGCTGCTACATAAACATCTGATTTCACCGTCAAAGGAATCTTCATGCTTGCTTTGTACAGTAATTCGCCATCTCCTAAATTTAGGCAGTGATGGATTGCATACAAGTAGTTTCTAAGATCCTTGGCAAACTGTTCTTTCAGTTCGGAAGACAGTTCTAACACGTATTCGGTAGCTTCATGAGCCAAAATCTCTTGCTGTCGGTCGTTTAGCCAACCTGCGGCTTGGTGGCTAAACTCCATTCTAGTTTGAAACTCTTCTACTGCGTTTTTTAGTTCCTCGATTGCTCGATCGCGGCGCGTTGCACGTTTTTCCTGCTCTGCTGAGTCTCGATCGAACTGCTCAACAATCTCTGCTAGTTGTAAACCCAAAGTTTTGACAATTCGGGTGGCAGAATCCATAGATACGGAATCCTTGCGGAAGAAACGGCCAACCGTTTTGCAATCTACCTTAGCTAGCTCGGCAATGCGATCGTAGGTTAGAGGCTTGCTCTCGTCGCCTTCTCCGCGTGCCTTGGCTCCCAGAAGCATCTCGATTCCGACATCAGTGACCCGAACACCGCGAGGCTTGCGATTTTTACTCATAAATGACCTATCAAAATACCAACTATAGCCTTTCTTACCCTGGTGAGGTACACGCTCATCTCTTGATGGCCAAGCTTTTCAGCTTCAAGGATGTACTTCACCTTACCAATAACCGCTATAGTTAGTAGGCTTTAAATGTCCTTTCAGGACAGAAAAGGGAACTTAGCGCTTTGTCCTCAACAGGTCTGGAATTCACTTATCAACTTGACTAATTTGATAGTTATATCACCCAACCGCTCCAGTTCTGAAGCTCTTACTCGATGGAAAAGCCATCATTTCTGAAGGGGTTGAATTAACAACTATTGAGGTACAAAATGAACAACTCCCTAACATCCTTCAGCCTAGCAACAACCGAAAACACAAGTCAAGCGACTGAGGCTCCCAGCAGTTCCAATAATTTTATTGCCAATTTGGCCTCCCTGCACCCGATACAACAACTCCAATACGGAGGAATTGCCGTGGCGACTATTTTGGCCGTAACTTTGCTAATTCGTTCGTTAACGGAACTGGTTAAAGCCTGCAATCGCAACTGATGTAAGAGACGGCTGATGCTTCCCACATCAGCCGCTTCTTAGGTGAGTATATTAGTTCTATAGGTTGCGATTAATTCTTTGAATCGACCGGACATAATTTGTATTATATCCAGGACGGTAGCACCGTCCTGGGTATAATGGGTGTAGTTAAGGGGCGCGTGCGATCGCATCATTACGGGCCCGTGCGTCTGATTGTTGAACCACATCTGTCATTCTTTAAAACTGGAGAGTCACTACCGTTCTGCTATTGAGCCAATTGAACGGACTCGCTATCAAATTGTCTGGCTGCACGCTGCGAGGATTGATGACCGAAGAGGTAGCTTCAGTCACAGGCTACCACGCCCGACAGAATTCAGAGAATTGCCCGTCGTTACAACCAAAGGAGAGTAAGTTAGTGGAAAGTAATACAAATTGGCAGAATGCTGGGCTTGGATTAATTGGTGTTGCAATTTTTGGTGCAATCATCTGGGCTTTATTTTATGAAATTGGCCAAGCACCTTGGCAATTTATCACAATTCTAATTGCTTCATTAGGCGCATTGATTACAGTTGCGGGGAATTTTAATATTCAAGTCCGCAATGAACAGAAGCCCAAAAAGATTGAAGTATATGACAAAGTTATTAACCTTTTCTTTGATAGTATATTTGCCCAAAAGTTAGGGCAAGAACCTAAAACTGAAGAAGAGTTAATTAAAAGCATCCATGACATGACACCTGATTTAATTTTATGGGCTTCTGACGATGTTTTAAATTTATACATTAAGTTTCGCCAAATGGCAAACAAGCAAGATTCTTCAACCACTCCTATTCTGTTGTTTGGTCAAATGCTACTAGCAATGCGAAAAGACTTAGGACATCAAAATAATCAAATAAATGAGGAGTCGATTTTAGGTACATTCGTAAATGATGTTGAAAATCTCTCTAAATAGACGAGTCTCAGGCTGCTGACTGGGCGCGACCCACTATCCGCCCCGCCGCGATCGCATCGACCTAATCCGCCACCTTCGCCACCACCTTCAGCAGCAGCTAGAGGGTGAAACGTTCAAACTGGAGTACAAGCAACAGATAGATTGCTCGATCGCATATCTCCAGCCAAACCACATCCAAGCTAAACTGATAATCGCCCAAAATTTTAGAATTATCTATGGAACAAGAAAGCGCAATCAGATTGAATTTGTGGATATGATTGTGGATTACCTAACCGCACATGGCGCAATGGATGCAGCAATCCTCTATGAATCCCCATTTACCGACATTACGCCACAGGGGCCAGAGGGATTATTTACCTCGGCTCAGGTAGATGAATTATTTTCTATTCTTGAAGAAGTTTCTACACGCGCTGCTGCATAAGACACAGCAGTAAAACCTGGGGCGTTACAAATAATCTTGGCTGAAGCCCAATTGTGATTACTTGGACTTCGACAGAACTGTGCGATCACAAAAAACCGGGTCATCTGGCTACTACTATAAATCATTCTACTATAGATAGCAGCTAAAAAAATGTGGTCAACGCCGAGCGGGGTTTTTCCAAGCCCTAACCGCTATCCCATCTGAGCTTCCGACTGGGATTGAACTCTTAAAATCTCCCTGAAGTGCTGGAGTCATATCTCAGGTAACATTGAGTTAGTTTTAAATAAATTTAATCCTTTCACTTTATGAAACAACTTATTTTTTTGATGGCCCTTTTTTACCTGATTCAAACTTACGGAAGTAATCCAGGTATTTTTGACATCCCCCTCTCATTATATCTTAAGGAGAATCTTAACTTAGATGCTGCTGAATCAGCTAGTTTCTGGAGTTTGGTAGGTTTACCCTGGTTTATCAAGCCACTTGGGGGTGTTATTGCGGATAGTTTTCCTTTATTTGGCTATCGCATGAAAGGGTATTTTATCACTTGTTATACTTTGGCTTTTGCGGTACTTTTGGGATTAGCTAGATTTTCAGGCTATACAACTTCGATGTTACTAATTAGCATGGTAATTGTCTCTACTTGTATAGCATTTTCTGATGTTTTAACTGATAAATTAATGGTAGTTGAGGGCAAACCAAAAGGTAAAACATCTATCTTGCAAGCTGCACAATGGTCAGCACGAGGTTTAGGTGGGGCTTTCATGTATTATCTTGGAGGTTGGATTGCCCAAAATGCTAATCTATCTTTCGCTTTTTTATTGACGGCAATTGTACCATTTTTAGGATTGATAGCAACTTTATTTATTCTTCCAGAGGCTAAGATTGAAAATAGCAAGGTTTCTCTAAAAAAAAATATAAAAGCTCTGTGGTTAGGTGTGCGATCACCTCAATTTTTAGCAGCATTTATCTTTATTGCTTGCTTTCGATTTCGCCCCGAGCCACCCGTTTTATACTATCAGCGTGATGTTTTAAGTTTTGAGGCTGATTTTTTAGGAGTTTTAGGTGCTATAATCTCTATATCTGTAGGACTAGGAGCAATTTTTTTTGGTACTTTTGCTTATAAAATTTCCCGTCGGAATCTGCTAAATTTAACGATAGCACTTAGAAGTATCTCTACTCTCGCTTTAATTTTTATTCAAGATGAAAAAAGTGCTATTTTAATCTGGTTATTCTGCGGATTTACAGATGTAATGGCTACCTTGGGCGCTTTGGAAGTAGCAGCTACCGCTTGTCCTGATGAGTCTGAGGGTACTGCTTATGCTTTATTAATGTCACTTTGGAATTTTGCTAATACTCCGGGGGTGATACTGGGAGGGTGGCTGTGGGACAGGGGAATGCAATTTTCTGTAATTGTTAGCATTAGTGCTTTATTTACAGCACTTTGCTGGTTTCTCATTCCCCTTCTCAAACTAGATCGAGAATAAAAATTTAACTGTGATTTTTTTCCAAAATTCTCTCTTTAAAATGGGCTGCTGCTTCTCTGGTTACAGTAATTTCAGTACCAGCAGCCTGTTCTGCTTCTGTAGCTAATTCAATCGCTCTGAGATCATTACCTTCGGCTTCTGCTACTTCGGCTAATCGCAGTAACGCCCCTGCTATCATGTCGGTTCGATCAATTTTCCTACTGATATTTAAAGATTCTTGATAACAATTTTTGGCTTTTTGGTAATCTTGTTGGACAAAATACCATTTACCCAAATTAAGTAAAGGTGCTGTTTGATAATATTGGTAATAAGTATCTTCAATAGAACGGTAAAGTTCTAAACAATAACTTAGTTCTTGGTAGCTAGTAGCTAAGTCATTTTGATCCAGATAATATATTCCAAACATATTACGTAGTTCAGCTTCTGAGAAAGTCCAAGCATTTCGATCTTGTCCAGAACTTTGGGTGCGTTCCTTAGCGGCTATATCTAAAGCCTGGCGATAGTAATTTAAGGAGATTTCTCTTTCATTTTTTCGATAATATAAAACTCCTAAGTAACGCAGAGTTCTACACTGTTTATGAGCATCATTTAATAATTCATATTTTTGCAGTGCTTTAATAAAATTTGTTTCAGCAAGGTCAAAATTACCCCATTCCATATTTACCCACCCTATTTCATTTATAGCTTGGGCTTCTGCTCCAACTTTATTAAGCTCTTGTGCTGCTCTCATAACAACGTAACCCAACTCGCTGAAATCATGCCAATAACCAAAGTCAAATAGAGGAGTATTGATGGAATCCCAAACTTTTATTAAGAGTTGAAAAGCTTGCTCTCTCTCGTCACTTTGCAATAAACACTTTTTTTCTAGGTTACGTAAAAATTTGGAAATGTTCTTTCTTTCTTCTAAGATATTGACATCAATATTAGGCATATTTGTTATCTCCTTATGAAGGTAATAGGAAATTTACCAATCGATACCCAGTTTCCATTTGGCAATATCTTCTAAGTATTTTAGATCGGGTTCCCAGTTATCGACTAAACCACTCCTTAAACTTCTCCTTAACCAAGGATGTAAGTCATATCGATCGTTCCCTTGGACATCCGTAACATATTCAATTAAATGCCACTGTTTTAGTTCACGTCTAGCTATATGCCAATCAGATTTTTCGATTTTTTTAGTTCCTAATAATTCATCTGAAGTTACACCTGCATCAGCTTGTAGACCAATATAGCGCAATATGTTTTTAGCGGGATCGCTTAAGCGTTGCCATGCGGTTTCTAGAGAAAATTTATAGAAATTTTCCACTTCGCCACTAGCTTTTTCTAAGGCTGATAATACAGGCTCTAAATCTCGATCGTACAAAACTCGACCGACAATAAAATGTAAGGCTAGTGGTGCGCCACAGGATAATTCATACATTCTTTCTAAATTTTGATCAGTTGCGTTTAGCAAAGCAGAAATATTATCAAATTTTGCTTCATCTTGCAATAGTTCATAAGACCAGCGTTTTTCTAAGCCCGGAACATTTTTTAGCCCTAGATATGGGAGTTTAGTTTCAACGCGACTGGTGAGTAAAGCTCGACTGGGGTTGAGCATTTTTGCTAACCTAGGGAGAATTTCATTTATTTGCGAAGTTTCAGCATTATCCAAAACTACAAGGATTTTTTTTTGTCTTAGTCGTTCTTGCACTTTCTCCTGAGTACAGCTAAGTTGATGAGCTATTTGATTAAGAAATTGATCCCAACTTAAGGCTTCAGATGGATTAATTTGGCTGATGTTATTATCAACAAATTCAGTTTGTCTGGCTGTTACCCAAAGCACATCGGCAAAGAGATTATTTTGAATGGCTGTTTGGGCAATTTGACAGGCTGCTTCTGTTTTGCCATAGCCCGCACTACCATTAAGCGACAGAATTAAAGGTTCTTGGGGACTATCAAAGTAATTTAGCACTTCGTGAGTGAGGGTTTCTCTCCCCCAGACTCGCCGACAACGGAGGCTAGGTATCCGTATCCTTGGGGTATTAGAGTCTTCGGCATTAGCCGGATCAACTACTTCTTCCCAGTTAAGTTCCAAAACTTGGCAGTAGGCCCGGAAGGCATTGGCATTAATGGGATTTTTTCCAGAAAGAAAACGTTTCCAAGTTCCCTCTGAGATACCTTCAGCCAAAGGTTGACCATTTTTACGGTTAGGCTCAAGGATTTTAGTGGCTTCTTCAAACCATTTGCCGCTATCGACAGTCCATCCTCTATCCTCTCTAGCCTGCTTGATTTTACGTAGTCCCTCTTTAGATGCCTTAAGAGTCTGCATTATTGATAATGGGTCTTTTGTCAAGATCAATTTTAGATCAGCTTAGTAGTGATCTTACCTGATCTGGTATCTGTTCGGAAAATCAGCCATTGTAAAAGTGTGGCTAATCAAAAACAGATTTGGCCTTGTCCTTTAAAAAAGAGGAAAGACAAATGTCAGAATACTGTATCACGAATCAGGCAAACTTAGCTTTAAACTATCCTAACTTGGGGGTGAGAAGTTTATTCTCCCTGTAAGCTAATAACTAAGTCGGTATTTATTGAAATGACTGGGTTTGCCAATGCTGGTTCCTATAATCTTATGATTTCAGCCCTTGCTAGTGCATAATGCTTACTTGACGAAAAAATTAGCGTTTTAGTTGATATTCGGTGAAACAAGGTGTTATTTGTTTGATTTGTTCTGTTGACAAAAAATTAGTTTTGTAAGGAGATTAGATTATGCAATTACTAGATGATGTCTTGCTGGGTAATACAGTTGGTACGGATGCGATCGCTCCTTGGAATGCCAGCCTAGAACCGACTAAGGCAATTATCCCGCAGCTAGATGCTAACCGCGTCCTAACCGGGGGTGCTAGTCAGGAAGTTAATATTCCGACTTTAACGTCAGAAGCCTATGACAATATCATCTTGCCTGACGATTTGCTAACCAGGATGGCTAATGGGGAGATCGCCGACTCCAACAGCAGTTTACCGGATAGCTCTGTTGATTTGCTAACAGGTCAGGCGATGTCAGAGGTATATGGGGATTTGAATAAGTTTGCGGCCGATCCAGATTTCGTGGCTAAGATCAATTTGGCTTTTGGGGAAAACTGGGATGCTGCGGGCGCGAAAGCCTTAGCTGAAGAATGGTTTCAGGGAGATTTTAGCGATATCCCGCCGGTGAATGTTGTCTCGTCTACTGAGATTGATGGGGCGAATGGGGCTTTTGCTGCGGCGACGGATACGATTTATTTATCGAAGGAATTTTTGGCTCAGAATAGGGCGAATCAGGCGGCGGTTGCGGATGTGTTGCTCGAAGAGATAGGGCACTCTGTTGATTCGCAGTTGAATGTTACGGATTCACCGGGAGATGAGGGAGCGATTTTGGCGGCGGTTGTTGAGGGTAAAACTTTTGATGCGACGGATTTGGCAAGTTTAAAAGCTGAGGATGATAGTGCAACCATTCACTTAAATGGTAAAGAAATTCAGATAGAAAAAGCATCTCTTCCAGACCCAGGATTGAGAGAACTTGTTCATATACAGGATATTGGTGACAGAATCTTTCCAGAAGGTGCTGTTGCGGGTACTACAGGTCAGTCACGGCGTTTAGAGGGGTTTCAGATAAATCTTGATTCTCCAATTCCAGGCTTAAGCATGGAGTACATGGCTCATATTCAAGATATCGGTGATACATCTTGGGTGAGAGAAGGGCAGTATGTTGGTACAAAAGGTCAATCTCGACGGGTCGAGGGATTTGCCATCCGTCTTACTGGTTCGGAAGCATCTAAGTATGATGTATTTTATCAGGCTCATGTAGAGGGAATAGGTGACACTGCTAGAGTCGGAAATGGTCAATTTTCCGGAACTCGTGGCCAGTCTAAACGAGTCGAGGCTATTTCAGTTTGGGTACAGCCTAAACCTCAGCCTGGTAAACCCGATATTGATATCCAACTCGTTTATCCCTATGGAGGCTTCACTCAACCACAGATGAACCAGATGGAAAAAGCCGCACAAAATTGGGAGAGAATAATCACTAAAGATAAAGACTCTAGTGGAGTTCTGAAGATTTCAGTTGTGAAGAGTCCAACTGATAGTTCAGGCTGGTTCGCGGACTCCTATACGGACTCTGCTCGTAATTATCGAGCTAACTTTTCTGGACCAGACGTTGACATAAACGGAGTTGATTATCAGAATAATATTCGGTTTAACCCCAGTCGATTTTCCGAGATTGTCAATAATAATTCGCTAGTTCGGCTAGCAATGCATGAAATTGGTCATACTCTAGGTCTTGACCATGAATTTGTTGTAAGCCTGATGAACCACTCCAACTTTAATCCCACAATGACCAACAGTATGTACAACACACTAACCGATCAGGGTTATGGTATTGATCGCAATGTACCGATTAATTGGTCTTGATTAGTTTTTGCATAAGCTAGGTTTAGCTAGGGTTTTTCTTTTTTACTCAGAATGCGATCGCCCTTTTCCCCAAACAACAAAAAGAGCGATAGCCCTTATTTTCCCAAAGTACGATCGCCCGTTTCCCGTCCCAAATCCGTCCTTCGCTGCTACTTTAGCTTGCGTAACTCAGTGTGTCGGCATCTATCTATGAGGACTCGTCAAAGCTTGATCGAGATATGGAAGCTTTAATGGCGGCCGGCATCCCCTGTCATTTATTCAAAATACTGACTTCCAACGATGAAATGGATTTGAAGCCCATAGCCCAATACCTCAAAGCAGTCTGATAATCTCTTGGGTGTATCGCAATTGTTCCTTTTCCTAAAGTGCGATCGTCTAGCGACAACAAGAAACTGATATCGGCTAGCTTCACCTTGCTAGCCAGCCGTAGCCCAATATTTTCTCTGTTTACAGTCATCATTATCCCGCTCTCTACTGCATTACTCCATTTGTCTGGAGTATTTCTCAACGCGGTAGCGAGCAGGAGCCGAGTGCGTTCAGAACCATCACATTACTAGCCATACCTCAATACGCAGGACTTTTACCCAAATCCCTTCTCTAGCTTGAGAAATGAGAGTGAATTATTATTTTCTTCTGTCGCTTAGTGAAAGAAGAGGGGTATTTGAATTGCACCTTTGAGGCGAGGATGTCCACTACACAAGAGTTTGAATCAAAAGAATCGGGTAAATTCAATGCCGGTAGTTTTCAAATTTTGGGCGATAAGCCAACCCTAATGTAAGGAAATGTAATGATTTTGCATAAACCTCAGTTTGCTTCTGATAATAGTAGAGAGTTTTTTTAACCCACTATTTTTCACGGGTAGTATAACTGAACTTAACTTTGGGCGATCGGGCAACCCAAATATAAACTTATGTAACGATTTCCCGTGATTTGCATAAAAACCTCAAGTTCCGCCAGATAGATAATTAAGAGCGCTTTCAAGCAACTATTTTTCAGGGGTAGTATGACTGAACGTAACATCGGGGCATTGACTGACAGCACAAGCTACACTGGTAGCGTTGATACTACAAATATATTTGACCTTTACAAATTTAATATCACCAGTCCGGGAAGTTTTCAATTTTCGATCGACGGTTTGAGCGGGAATGCCGACCTATCTTTATTAAACTCTAGTGGCGAAACACTTTACAGTTCCACCAACGCGGGAACCGATGCAGAAAAAATTAGCGCTGACAGCTTAGTAGTCGGAGACTATACTTTGCAAATCAGCGGCGACATCAAATACACACTGAATATAGTACCAACTAGCACTCAACAATCATCCGACGTAGACACCCTCACTGGTGCAACATCAGATTCTCCACTTCCCTTAAACAGCGCCGAAACTTCGGAAAAACCGACTGCAAACATAGATGTGATTACAGGAAGTGCTGTTGACGATAAGACTGTCACCACAGAAACAACATCACTTACTACCGACAAGCCAGTCACTACAGACTCTGACACAACTCTCACGTCTGAACCAGAAAAACCTATTTCCACGACTGAATCTGCGGCAGAAACAACAACAACCGACAAGCCAGTTATTACAGATTCCGAAACAACTCTCACATCTGAACCGGAAGAACCTGTAGCCACGACTGACTCGGCAGCAGAAACAACAACTACCGACAAACCAGCTACTACAGATTCCGAAGCAACTCTCACGTCTGAACCAGAAGAACCTATTTCCACGACTGACTCGGCAATTGAAACAACATCAACAACTACCGAAAAATCAGTCACTACAGACTCCGAAACAACTCTCACATCTGAACCGGAAAAACCTGTAGCCACGACTGAATCTGCTAGCGAAGAACTGCAAACAAGTGAAGAGACTACATCAGTGGGGGAAATCGCACAAGACAAACCAATCGATTCGGCAAATTCAACCGCCGAAGAACCCAGCGAAACTGTTGCCACAAACAATCTAAATAGCACAGCCACCACCAAAACAGATGCAGTTGCAGACGAAACTGTTGCTACTCAAGAACCAAAAACAGGCGAGACTTTAGTTGCTATTTCCCCAGATGCCACCAAGCCAGGGGACGAAACAAATACTGACACCAGCGACGAGGAAGAAATAGAGAAAGAGAATTCGCCTACTACCGTAGCAATAACTGACACCCAAAAAGAACCAGAACCTATTACGGAGAAAAAGTTAATTGCTCTCTTTACATCGGGGGTATTTACTACGGATCAAACTGGTCTTTTCAGTATAAACTACATATTTGATGGTGGGAGGTTCCAAGGTGAGTTAGCTATTTTTAGTTTAGACGATTTAGACCAATTTGAACCCGGTTCGGAAGCATTTATTAAAGAAGTAGCTGCGCGTTCTTTAAGTAACTCTGTGCAAGGTCATGTAGTAATTAATGATGCTACAGAAGGTGCCAAGTTTTCCGGTTTATTAGGAGAGGACAATGCCAACGAAGGAGTTTACTTAGGAGTCAAGAGTTTTGCCGTAACTGCTGGTGGTAAATATGGGGTGATGTTGGTTCCCAACGGTAGTGTCAAACTGGTTTATGATAATCCGACTGTTGGCGGCGATCAACGTCCTTTATTTTCTATGGCAATGGCGAATCCTGTGGAGGGATTTCACTTTGGTCAAATGGCGGATCTGACCGGAGAAGGTAATACCTTTATCATGGAGGATATGCGGTTAGATGCAGGGAGTGACAGGGATTACAACGATATCATTTTCCAAGTGCGGGGTGCGACGGCAAAAGCTGCTTTGCTTGATACGGTGATTAACCCGGATAAAGAGTGGCGGAAAACTGATTTGGGCAAGGCACTTATTGCCTATGCGAAACCTTACATTACCCCGGAACCAAAATTAAATGTAGATGCTGAACTATCCGATTCACTTGATGAGTTAGAAAAGGACATTCTGACTCCATCAACTTCTGATCAAGAGACTCCCACAACTTCAGCACCTGCCACTACTACTGACGAAGATACTGATGCAGCCCAAATTGAAACAGCAGACAAAGTAGATGCAAAGCCTACTACTCCAGCGGTGACGACTGAGGAAGAAGTCAAAGATACTGGTGATAATCCTGGTGATTTGACTGAGCTTGAAACAACAGATCAGGTAGATACAAAGCCTACGAATTTAGAGGTAACGACTGAGGAAGGAGTCAAAGATACTGAGAATAACTCTGATGATTTAACCCAGCTTGAAACCACCGACGAAGTAGATGCAAAGCCTACTCCAGTGGTGACGACTGAGGAAGAAGTCAAAAATATTGAAAATAATCTTGGTGATTCGACTCAGGTTGAAACAACTGACAAGGTAGAAAAAAAGCCAACGACAGGTGCGACAACACCAACCGCTGGCAGAGATAGTGTGGCGGAATCGGCGGAAAAATTACCAGTTGAAAAAACGCCGATTCCCGTAGCGACAACTGAGGTAAAAAAACAAGTTACTGAAGCACCAGCAACGCCCATTTTGCCTGCTCAATCTAATGTTGAGACGGAAGTTGCTGCAACGACACCAACGGAGAAGCTAGAAACACAAACCGAAGAATTGCCAGGAGAAATTCAGGCAGAGGTAGAAACAAAGCCGGAATTTTTGCCAGTCGGAAGTCAGAGTAAGGTAGAAACAAAAGCGGAATTTGTGCCATCGGTAACTCAGCCAAAAATAGAAACAAAGCCGGAAGTTTTGCCAGCGGAAAGTCTGACCAAGGTAGAAACAAAACCGGAAGTTTTGCCAGCGGAAAACCCGGTTAAAGAAGAAACTAAACCGGAGGTAGTAACTGAGGTAGTAACTGAGGTAGAGGAAACTGACACTCTTAAAGTAGTCGCAAATCCTGTAGAGTCTGTGAAGGAAAGTCAGCCAATAGCGACGGTGGAGAGTAAAGAGACTCCAGCGGTTGTGCCACCGCAAGCGCCGACTATGCCAGTTGCAGGTACGAATACTGCTGTAGAGTCGCAGAAAAAGGAGATAGTTACTCAGACTGAGACGGGAGGTGTTAATGATGCTGCACCAAAAGAGTCATTGCCAATTTCTCCAACAGTTGAAAAGCCAACTGAAAATAATTCGACGGTGACGGTGACAGAATCGGTTAAGGATGAAGTAGCACCAAAAAATAATGATGTTAATGCTGATTGGATTGCGCGATTGGAAAGCATTAAACAACGTTTGAGTAATTTGGGTAGTGCTGATGTGGTTGTCGAAAAGGCGATCGATCGCACTTTGATTGCTCGTTTAGAAACCATGACTGAGAAGCTGAGGGAGCAAACTGGGGCGACTCCTATTTCGGCTCAGACAGGGACATTGATTTCGCGGTTGGAAGATATGGTAGTGAAAGTCACACCACCTGCGATCGAACCTATTCAACCAGTACAATTTGAGTTTCCTGTAGCAAATCAGCCGTTAGTGGGTGTAATTGATACGGGTTTCAGTGGCAATAATCCTGATATTGACTATTCCCGCATTATTTTAGGGCGCGATCGCGTTTCTAATGATGTTAACCCCTTACTGGCCACAGGTGAAGGCAACGAACACGGTACGCACATTTTAGGGATTATTGGCGCAATTCAAAACAACGGTGTGGGTATTGATGGGGTGAACGATAAAGCGCCTTTGTGGGTGGGGCGGGCGATCGGTTCTGGACAGTGGGCGGAATCTTTGGTTGAATTTGTCAATGCTGCTGTCGAGTCGAATCAACCGAATGCAGTTGTGAACCTTAGTTTAGATTTAACTCAAATCAATCCTGACGGTAGCGTTACTACTCGCTATGAATTTACGCCGGAGGAAAGGGCTGCAATAGAATATGCGCGCCAGCATAACGTATTGCTGGTAGTGGCGGCTGGTAACGATGGCGGTATGATGTCAGTTTTAGGTCAAGCTTCGCAGGAATTTGACAACATTATTACTGTGGGTGCGGCCCAACGAATTAATGATGAAATTGCGCTTTCTAAGGCTTACGATCGCACAAATTATTCCAGCTACGGTGTCGGTTTAGATATTTTAGCCGATGGAGGGACAGTAGAAAATCCAGTTTTGTCCACTACTGGCGATGGCGTAGGTGCGATGGCGGGGACTTCGGTGGCTACTGCGAAAGTCACGGGTGCTGTTTCGCAAGTTTGGGCCGCAAATCCTAGTTTGAGTTATCGCCAAGTGATTCAAATTATCAAGGATACTGCCACTGATTTGAAGGAGCCTAATTGGGATAATGAAACAGGTCGTGGATTGCTGAATTTAGAAGCTGCTGTAGCTTTGGCTTTAGCTACAATACCGCAAGAGTATGATGTGGCAGCTACCATTATTCCTGATACTTGGACTGGTGAAGGAAAGGTAACGCCCACAGAGCGTGCCAGCCAGACAGCGGAAAGCTTCCAGTTGCGTGTTTGGCCGGATGATGGCGTGAATCTGCGGAACAGTCCTAACTTCAACGATCGCGGCCCGGTTTCTCTTCCCAAAAACACTTGGCTTAACTTTGACGCTTGGACTTGGGGCAGTGTCAATATCGATCCAGTTACCGGAGGACAGGATGCGCTGTATTACCGGACGTGGTACAACGGTCAAGCTTACTGGGTTCCTAGTATTTGGATTGATGGTTATCCGCCTAGTGGTCCATCTTTACTCCCACCAACTCCTACACCCACGCCCACGCCCACTCCTACACCCACGCCCACTCCTACACCCACG
Source organism: Microcoleus sp. Pol12B4 (assembly GCF_036701385.1). Taxonomy (NCBI): domain Bacteria; kingdom Bacillati; phylum Cyanobacteriota; class Cyanophyceae; order Oscillatoriales; family Microcoleaceae; genus Microcoleus; species Microcoleus sp. Pol12B4. The sequence continues at coordinate 60,315 of NZ_JAUBQR010000002.1, forward strand.
CCCACTCCTACACCCACGCCCACACCCACACCAACTCCTACACCCACACCCACGCCTATACCCATCCCTCAAGTTCCGATTAACTCCAACTCACCGAATTATCGGAGTGGCCCTGTCAATCCCTTTGCTTACAACTGGCAGGGACAATGCACTTGGTATGCTTACGGACGGATGCTGGAAACTGGCTTGCTACCTGCAGCTATCAAGAATAATGCTTTGTTCCGGGGTCATGCTGGGACGTGGAAGAATGATGCTTTGAAGGTAGGTTTGCCTGTTACTTCTACGCCAACTCCTGGGGCGCGGGGTTTAGTGGTTTGGCCTCCTTATACTCAAGGAACTCTACAGTGGGGACACGTTGCCTTTTTGGAAGAAGTTTATCCCGATGGTCGCGTCCGCATTACTGAGTCGAACTGGCCAACTGGTAGCGGGATTAAGGAACGAATTCTGACTCCAGCGCAATATGCTGGATTGTCCTTTGTCCAACTGGAAAATGCTCAAACTAATTCCTATAACGCTCCTCCAGCACAGCCTGGACAACAACGAGAGTACAGAGTTCGTCCAGGCGATACTCTGTCAGGCATTGCTCAGCGGGAATTAGGTAATGCTAATCGTTGGCCCGAAATCCAGAAACCAGGCGGCGGTACATTTACGGAAGCGGAAGCGCGTAATTTGCAGGTAGAACAGTCGGTTTATCTACCTGTGAGTTATCAGACTGGATCTGGTACTCCAGTGACACCAACTCCTTCACAAGGAACGCCTGCTTATGCAGTCAGCGAAGCAGGTCTGAGGTTTATTGCCCAACATGAGGGAACAAGACTTAATCTATACAACGATCCTGCTGGTCACTGCACGATCGGAGTCGGTCATCTCGTACACTTAGGCAATTGTAATGGCAGCGAACCAGCAGAGTTTCGCAGTGGCATCAGCGAACAGCGTGCCTATGAATTGCTCAGGTCTGATGTTAATGCGGCGGTGCAGGCTGTGAAAAGCTTGGTGAAAGTACCCCTTAATCAGCAACAGTTTGACGCACTGGTTAGCTTTACTTTCAACCTGGGCGCAGGAAATCTCCAACAATCTGACTTGCTAAAACGACTCAATGCGGGTGAATACAGCGCAGCGCCATACGAACTCAGTCGGTGGGTCTATGGTGGTGGTGTTAAGTTGCCCGGTTTAGTGCGACGGCGTAATGAAGAGGGCATCTTATTCAGAGATGGCATTTATACAGGAGTTGCTAATGTGCCTGTAAATGTAACGCCTATATCTACGCCAAATCAAACTGGTAGCATTACTTGGGTCAATTTCAGCGGTACGGTTGGGCCATCTATGGGCGTGAATCTGCGGAATAGTCCTCGCTTTAGCGATCGCAGTTCTCGCAATGAGCCAAATAGCAAGCGGTTGGAGTTTGATGCTTGGACTTACGGTGAAGTCGGTACCGATATGTGGAATGGAAACCAGGATGCTCGCTGGTTTAAGGTAAAGGGGACAAATTTGTGGGTTCCTAGTGCCTATATTAACGGCAACCCGCCGAATTCTACACCGATGCCCAGTAGTGGAGGGGGTGGCACTGTCACAATTGGCGTAACACCCATTAACGATCCTCCAACAGCTTCTGACCCTAATGGTACGCTTGGTACTGCTGGCAATTGGGACAGCTTCAGCGACAGAACTCATTCCATTTCAGATTCCATAGGTTTTAACGACGATCGAAATGATTTCTTTCGATTCCGTGTTGCCAGCAACCGCACCAACGTTAATCTCACCCTGAGTGGTTTAAGCGCAGATGCAGATTTAGAGCTGATCCGAGACTCAAACAACAATGGTCACATCGATCCTAATGAAGTGATTGGAAGTTCTCAGAAGTCTGGTACTTCAGTAGATTCTGTTAGTCGGATTTTGGAGCCGGGTGACTACTTTGTTCGAGTCCTACCTGGTACATCTAGTGCCAAGACTAACTATAACCTTCAATTGAAGTCTGTACGCCTTGCTGGTGATATCACAAATGGGGATAAATTACCACCGTACATGGGTGGCGCAAGCCTCTGGCGCTATAACAGCGAGGGTAAGATGGAAAATCAGAAACAAGAAATTAAGTCGAATGCGGCAATTGAGTCTAATAAGGATACTATTGTTGTCATTCACGGAAACAATCCAGACGGTGGGAGCTTAGACAATGATGGAAATATTCAGTCCTTGGCAAAGGTAGCTGCTAAAGCTTATCCGAATCATCAAGTTCTAATTTTAGACTGGAAAAATCCTGCAAACAATGGAGGGGGAGTTCCTCATACATCTGCGGGTGCTATTAACCCTGTTGCAACATGGGCAAAAGATACATTGGCAGCAATTGGACTAACAGCTAGTCGCATTAGTCTCTTCGGTCATAGTCTCGGCTCTTATGTGAGCGCCGAAATTGGGCGGATGTTGGGAAAAGTAAACAGTATTGTTGCACTCGATCCGGCAGCAGCGGGTTTAAATGGTGGAGGCAACACTTACGATCTCAACGGAAATACTACTGCTAAAAAAGGCGATGGCGAAACTGTAAAAGATTTCCGTGATGTTGCATATAACTCAGTTGCTTTTGTGGCTTCTGATGAAGAAGCTGGATGGATGGGAGATAATGATCGAGCTACTACTGCCTCTGATTCATTCATAATTCGCTATAAAGATCTCGGTTATGATGCTCTTGGAGGAGAGGCTCATGGCGGTGTTGTTCAGGTTTTCACGGATCTCCTTAATAAGGGTTGGAAGGATATCAGTAGCTATGAGAGAAATCGCTATGGCAACCGGGGGGGACTTTATGACAAACAAAAAGACTGGAGTCATGAAGCTGTGATATCTGCCACAAAAGTCAATGGAAAATGGACAGCGGACAGTTTAAGCAAAGTTTCTGGATCTAGTAAAGCAACTTGGGTTTAAACAAGTTTCAAGCTTTGCTGAAAGCAACTTGTAATATTACTAGGGAGGTTTACCTCCCCATTTTTTATATAACCAATCTCAACCGAACATACAAAATGAACTTTAAACCTTTTTTGAGCATCGACAATCAACCCATCTCAATTACTCAAGCTTTAGCTTATCTTCGTGCTACTGGCGATCTCCAACCATTTCTCCTCAAAATCATCCGCCAGCATATCCTGGAAACAGAACTGCAAACCCAGGAAAAACTAGAGATTGACTCTACCATCATCGAACAGGCTGTCATCGACTTCCGGTTTGAGAATCAACTCAATGATCCAGAGCGTTTTCAGGAATGGCTCAAGGCTCAAGGCATTAGCTATGCAGAGTTTCGTCATCAGATTATCGCTAGATTGAAAATAGAAAAGCTCAAAGCAGAGGTGACAGCACCAAAACTAGAGGAATACTTCAAGGCTAATAAAGCCTTACTCGACCAAATTATTCTCTCGCGTATCGTCGTTGCTGCTAAAGATTTTGCCCTGAGTCTCAGAAGTCAAATTCTCGAAGACAGCAACCGATTTGAATCCTTAGCGCAAGAGCATTCTCTCACCGACGATCGCCTGGTAAAAGGCATAATGGGCCCAATTAGTCTAGGTCAAATTCCCGAACTGATCCGAGAGTCTGTTGCTACTGCTACCCCTGGGGAGTTAATCGGACCACTGGAAATTGACGGGCGTTATACCTTACTCCGAGTCGAGCAATTTCTCCCAGTATTTTTGGAGGGTTCGCTGAAGCAGCAATTGCAAGAACAACTGTTTGATCAATGGTTGCAAGAAAAAGCGCAGAAAATGACTATCAAGATGCACGTTGAGTGATGAATTAGAAAGCGATTGCCTTTGTCAAATCAGCTAGAAATGCGATCACTTTTTGGGGTGGACAGGGGTGAGCACTCTTTTGGAATGAGTCAAACAGTGCGATCACTCAGAAGAATTGGGCATGATTTCTCAACTATCAACATGAGGAAAAGATTGAATGTATCGCTAAATTTTCTCATCCATACAACTAATTCCGTTCTGGCAGAGTTCATATCCACAGATATTCATTCTCTCATTCCCAACCAGTTCAAAAGCACCAGGTTCAATCTTAAAATTTTTGACAAACCTAAAAGTTCTTAATCTGGGTTCCTTCGAGACAAATGCTAATTTGTTGTAAAAGGAGGGAAACATTCGGTAGCATGAAAAAGCGATCGCCACCTTCCGAGTACAGCGATCGCCATCAATATCCAAAGAATCCTTATCCCTCAACCTCTTTCAATCCATCCTCTAGCAACATCCGCACGATATCCACTTTCTTGCGCCCCGTCCTGGCTGCCAGCGACAGTTTACGGTGTAGAGATTCAGAGATATCCACGGTAAAGGGGTAATATTTTCCTTGGTATATGCCTGCTTGTTTGGTCAATTATAAGCACTAAAAAATAGGTTTATAACCTGCTGCTGCTGTACTTTATACACCTGGAATTGGCTGTAAGCCTTCTCTATTGAGACTTATCTAGGTTCAATACTTACTCAAGTTGCTCTGCTGGTTTATGGCGATCGCACCACATCTCCCCAGCGTGGACAGGTTCGCCACACGCGGGGCAATGGTTCGGGAGTACGGCGGAGCTTGGAAGCTCTCCATTTCCATCGCAAACGGGGCATTCCACATCATATTGCTGGTGGACACCCGGAACAGCTCGGACGTGAACGATTTTGAGTCCTTTGCACCCTGGACATTCCATGTCAATCTCCTTGACTTTGATAGCTTTAATAAATTGGAGCGAAGCAAAAGCATTACACCGACACGGGCTAGGACTGCTGTTCTTGCTAAATACGAGCGCTTGTCCAAATTCAACGACAATAAACTTTGCTCGCTTTCATTTCCATTATGAGCGATCGTTCAGAGGGTATTGTGAGCATCCCCATCGAAGCCAGCGAGAGGGATACTGCTGGTTAACTTAACAATTCACCTTTGTCGCCGAAAAGTTGACGAGGTGCAACGCTTCTGGAGCCTTGATAGTCAAAGTCTTGAAGCCTCTGAACCTCAAAAAAGATAGTGGATTATTGACAGGGTTATAGACTCATAAGATCGCCCCAAATATTGAATCTGATGCAAGGGATCTTGCCCCTCTCTTTTATTGACTCACGCACAGCTTGTGCGCTGGCCGCAAGAAAATATAGCCGTCCAAGCTGCATATAAAGGCAAGGAGAGCTTTGTTTTGCCTTAAGACTTGTTGTTTAAGTCCTGCTAGCATGAAAAAGAGATCGCCACCCTCCCAGTACCCAGTACAGCGAGCGCCCAATATCAAGAGAATCCTTACCTACGCCTCTTCTTTTAACCCCTCTTCCAACAGCATCCGCACAATATCCACTTTCTTGCGCCCTGTCTTTGCTGCCAACATCGACAGTTTACGGTGCAGAGTTTCGGACATATCCACGGTAAACCTGACCATCGCTTCTTTATCGGGTGCTTGCAGTTTGCTCATCAGGCTAGGCTCCTTTGATTGAATGGGAACTGTTTTTGGTGCCGATGCTTCCGGTGGTGTTGCGGGCAATGCAGTTTCTGGTGTTACCGATGCTGTGGGCGTTGGTGCTGGCGATACAAGTTCTGGTGGTGTTGACGATGCAGTTTCCTGTGTACCAAAAACAAATTCTTCCATCGCGCTGCCGAGTGGTTTGCGTTTCTTGGTACTCATTTCAGCGCTCCCATGATTTCCTTAAACAATCGGCTGTACTCTTTACCAGAATCTTTGCCAGGTTGACCGCCCCAATCCCACACCGTAGCTGCTTGCCCCGAAGAATCAGCAATCACTTGTTTTTGATGAACGACTGAGTTGAGCACTTTGATGGTGCGGGCAAGTTTTCCCAACAATTCCATTGCTTCTGTTTTGAGCTTTGTCCCCTTCACCGCACGGCCCAGGAACATCAACGCTTTTGTGGGTTCTTGTCTTACCAATTGAACTTGTTTGATAAGATTAATGCTAAACGGCGATCGCAATCCAGCGAGCAAGTGGGTTTAAACTGAACTCCCAAAAAGAGGTTTTGGGGACGATCTGCTGCTCAACCAAGCTCGCTAAAAAAATCTCTCATAGGTTCTACAGCACTTATTTGGGATCTATTCATGCAGTTACAGGAATGAACATCAGTCGGGTGAAACACACATTAAGTTTTGCAGTGGCATGGCCGAAAGTTCTCGAATTCGTTTTTGACCAAGCTCCTACAGCTTTCTATCCAAGCATTTGAAGCTTCTACAATCCATCTAGTTGCTACCAGGGCAAATCCAATTTTCCAGGAGCTGTTTCCGACGGCTCTTTCAAACTCAACAACCACAGGGTTCATCATCCGAAATGAAAAAACTAGAAGGAAAAGTCGCTCTTGTCACCGGCGGCACTAGCGGCATCGGTCTTGCGACTGCTAAGCGCTTTGTCGCCGAAGGAGCGTATGTCTTTATCACAGGTCGTCGTCAAACTGAACTGGATGCTGCCGTCAAAGAGATTGGTGAAAACGTCAGGGGTGTTCAGGGCGATGTCTCTAATCTGGCAGACCTCGATCGCCTATTCGCCACGATCTTTCACGAGCAAAGACACCTCGATGTCGTCTTCGCCAATGCCGGCGGTGGAGAACTCGTCCCCCTCGGATCGATCACTGAAGAACACTTTGACAAAATGTTCAACACTAACGTCAAAGGTCTGCTGTTCACCGTGCAGAAGTCACTGCCTCTGTTGCCTCTGGGCGCTTCCATCATCCTGAACGCCTCTCAGAGTACGACGGTAGGCACCCCAGCCTTCAGTGTTTACAGCGCTACCAAAGCCGCCGTGCGCTCGTTTGCTCGTAATTGGATTCTCGATCTCAAAGAGCGCAAAATCCGGGTAAACGTCATTAGTCCGGGCGTGGTTCCTACTCCTGCTCACAATCTCCTGGGACTGAGTGATGAGCAGAGACAGGAATTCATAGCCGGCTTTGTCAGCGCCATCCCTCTGGGAAGAGTCGGCACGCCCGATGAGATTGCCAAAGCTGTTGTCTTTCTCGCCTGTGACGACAGCAGCTTTGTCAACGGCATCGAGCTGTTTGTTGATGGCGGTATGGGACAGATTTGAAGCGGTCTAAAAGTGGCCGGTAATTTTCCAAGCGGGCTACCTCTTTGAAAGTGCAAACGTACTGGAAAATTGAGAAAAGGATTCGATCGCTCTGGCTAAGCTCCTGAGCCTAGAAAATATAGATAGCTTTTTCTAGATTTTAATCATCTAAACATTCAATCATCTAGACATTCAGATGTTTGAAATGTAAAATTTAGGTGATGAACTCAACAGGCTTACCTATGATTGTGACCGTCGCCTCATTCAAGGCGGAGTCGGGAAGACTACCACAGCGCTGCATTTGGCGGCTTACTTGCAGACCAAAGCGCCCGCTTTGTTGGTAAATGGCGACCTCAACCGCAGTGCGTTGGATTGGGCAGCGCGGGGTTCCTTGCCGTTCAAAGTAGTAGATATGACGCATGACAACCGTTAAAACCCATACTAAGAATTGATTGTGCTATAGTAGCACACACAGGCATACCTTAGAAAAAATAGCGCCGCTTACAGTATGCCTTTAAAGCACAGTAACGGCATACTCCGGTCAGCATCTTTTCCATCCCGAACCAGAGCCAATGGCAACCAAGAACATCAGAATTGTGGGCTATTTGCCACCCGACTACCACCAAAAGTTGCGCGACTACATGGTAGAGCAATCTCTAACGGAAAGTGCCGCGCTCGCCAAAATCATCAAGCAATTCTTTGAAGCAGTTCCAGCGCTCTCGGCCGAAACGGTAGCTTCCGAAACCAGGGAAACTTTCGCCCAACTGCGATCGGAAATTGCCGATTTACATGGGCGAGTCGCAGCTTTGGAAACAGCAGAAATTCAACGCCAATTCAATAAAACTTCTCCCAAAAACTTTGGAGCAGAACAGCCCCAAATAACACTGCGCCCCCTGAAAGCTGCTGACCTAGCAAAACGGTTGGGAGTAAGTGCCGAAACTATTGAAAGTGCTGCTGCTAAAGGCAGCACTTCCTTTGTTGAATGGAGCAAACAGCGAGATCCTGGTTCAAGAGCATGGCACAAAAAGGGCAACTTTTACCATCCGAATCCAGATTGAGGTAGAACGATGTAGCTACTTTGATTTGTGGGAAGATCCACCGCCTCTCATCGCCTACAACCGAGCGCTACGTTGTTATCGTTAATTAGCCGAGCCAACCCGCCCTATAACTCGCTCAATACGGCATCATCTTAAACGTTCAACCATTCAAATGTCTAGACATTTAGATGATTAAAGGATAAAGTTGAGTTAATCAACGTATCGATAAACCTATGATCGTGACAATCGCCTCATTCAAGGGCGGAGTCGGAAAGACAACTACAGCACTACACTTGGCAGCTTACCTGCAAACCAAAGCGCCCACGCTTTTGGTAGACGGCGACCTTAACCGCAGTGCTTTGGATTGGGGTGCGCGGGGTTCTCTCCCGTTCAAAGTGGTGGATGAAAAGCAAGGCGTGCGATATGCCAGGGATTACGAGCACATCGTGATAGACACGCCTGCCCGACCAGACCCCGACGAACTCAAAACTGTAGCTGAAGGTTGTGACTTGCTGATTTTGCCGAGTTCTCCCGATGCGATGGCCCTCACCGCGATGCTGCAAATGGTGGAAGCTTTGCATTCCCTAAACTCGAATTACCGCATTTTGCTCACCCTCATCCCACCCGCTCCTAGCAAAGTCGGGATGGAGTCTCGCAGAACAATCGAGAAAGCCCAGTTACCGATATTTAAAGCTGAGGTCAGGCGGCTAGCAGTATTTCAAAAAGCAGCGCTCGCCGGGGTTCCTGTAAGTGCTGTTAAAGATGCCTACGCCAAAGCTGCTTGGGGTTGTTATGCCGCTGTCGGCAAGGAGATATTGCCATGAGCCGCTTTGATGATTTGTTAAAGGCAAAGAAACTCAAACCTGGCGAACCTGATATCGCCCCTGCACCCGCTCCCGCGTTACCCAAAAGCAAAGACCCCAACTTTGTCAGGGCTACTGTTTATCTGCCCAAACAAATGCACCGCGACCTCAAATCTGCTGCCGCACAGTCAGGTGAAGAAATCAGCGAGCTGGTTGAAAAGTCCGTCGCTCAATACCTCCAGCAACTTAGTGCAAACAAAAATGTTTGAACATTTGAACATTTGAATATTTGAATGTTTGAATGTTGCGACTTTTTTCTCTTATTTGCAGCAGTTACCTTTTCCGTCAATCGCTGCATTCTTGAGTCCGTGTACTGTTGGGTGCGTATGTTGGTAAGCTGGCACTGGACTCATAAGGGAGCGGTGCAGCATGAAGAAAATATGGCAGTTGGGGGCGATCGCTCTGATTTTGGGGATGATGGCTGGCTGCAATCTGACATCAGCCCCACCATCTTCACTGCCGCGAGTTTCTCCTAAACCAAGAGTGCAGAAACCCACAACGCAGCCACCGATCGCTTCGGCAACCAACAACCGCAATTTGCTCCTGGGCAATCCCAGCAATGCAGCTCCCAGTGTTGCCAGCAACATCGACAACTACCTGATGGTGAAGCCCCAGTACGTGCTTTCCTACAACAGCAAAACTAAGACCGCTAACTGGGTTTCGTGGCAACTGAACCGCTCTTGGATTGGAGCAGCAGATCGCCAGGACAATTTCCGCCCCGATGATGCCCTCCCCACGACTTGGTACAAAGTGCGACCAACAGATTACACCGGAAGTGGCTATGACCGGGGACACATTGCACCCAGTGCCGATCGCACCCGCAACGAAGCGGATAACAGCAGCACATTTCTGATGACCAACATGATGCCTCAAGTACCAGAAGTTAACAGAGGCGTGTGGGGTGATTTGGAAGAATATTGTCGCGAGTTGGTGGCACAGGGCAAGGAACTTTACATCATTGCGGGGCCCGTGGGAAGGAAAGGCAGCATCGGCAGGAAGGAGAAGATTGCAGTACCGGCTAGAAATTGGAAAGTTATCGTTGTATTAGACCGACAAGGATTGGGGATGCAGGGAATTGACGCAAATACCAGGACGATCGCTGTGATAATGCCCAACGATGCCAGCGTCAAAGGTTCGGGATGGAGAAGCTTTCGAGTTTCCGTGGCGAGAGTTGAGAAGGAAACAGGGCTGAACTTCTTATCTAATCTGTCGCCCCAGGTTCAGCAGGTGATTGAAAGCAAAGTGGACAGTCAGTAAAGAAGGGATACAACTTTTATCAAGTATACTTTTTTGCGTGAGACTTTTAACCAACTGCATTAATATTTGCCATTAGGAATCCGTAAGAAAGGATGAATAGAATAAACTTGATTAGCCAGTTAACCCTAAAATTATATTTTCTGTCTAGGTAAGACCAGATGGGAGGAAAAACAATTAGGAACATAATAAAGGTAGCTATAATGCCCATCTGGAATGGCTTGCCCTCTGTGTAAGAGAAAAATAATAAAATTCCTATTACAACCAAACAGTAAAGAGAAGCAAGCCAACTAAATACTGTGCCGATCGTGCTCATATTACAACGTCTGTTCCTGGCTCTAATTATGGTTCTTATGTAACTCAATGGTTAACAAACAATCATAGTTCACCCTGTCTGTTGCGATCAAGTCTCGACCAGTTTCGTAGACAGCCCCGCCACTCCGCCACCGTCCGTCACCCCGACGATGTACGCATCAATCTCAATGCTGCCCACTCGGTAAACTTGCAACTGCGATAGGTTCTGCTTCAACACGCTGACCAAGTTCTGAAACCGCTTCACTGTTTCCCGTTCTTCTTCATCGTGCCAATCTTCTTCTTGGGTGGCGGCATCAAAGAACTCATCGACTGTTACTACTTCGACTGAAGCATCGGGTGAATGTTCGGTGAGTTGCAAGAGTTTCGGCGGGGTTAGCTCTCCCTGTGCCGGCCAATGAATGACCTCGAAGGGGGCATCGGTTTCGCTTGCGAAGAGTAAGCCCTCGGAAGCTTGTTGGAGTTGGGTGGCGATCGAGTCGGTCATAGTGGCGGTTGATTAGCTGAAAACAAGGCAAGTTAGAGATTTTAAGAATTGGTTGAGTTGGCGAACGCATCCATCAACGCTGGCTGGATAATCTTACACAAGTGTAAACCATCGCTGTCTGTAGGGTTGAGTATTCTAGCAATTCTAAAACCATCCTGATGTGGCAACCAAGCTCTAGTACATGAGTAGAATTGGTCCAGCTTGGATGTATGCTGGAGTTTTACCAGACTTGTCGAAGCACGATGATGCGATGGCTCAGGTGGCGTTTGACGAGGTAGCGCGAACGACGGATAGCCTCAAAGAAAGTGGAATTCGTCAGGTTCGTTCACCAGTTGCGAGTGCAGTAACTTCAGGGCTGATAAAGCGTCTGATTTACTCCTATTATTCTTTACCATGAAAATTAGAGGAGCTAGCAGTATGACAGCAAAGATTTTATGTCCGGGATGGGACAATCTCTCTAACGAGCAAAAACAGCTTACAACAAAATGGATCGAGTCACTCATTAGCTTTAGAATAACTACGACCCAATTATCTGATTCTCTTTTTGACAAAGTTTCAGATAACACCTTAAATCCAATAGATAATAATGCAATCAAAAACTTTCAGTTTGAGGTGGTAGACTCTTCAAGTACGTCGGAAGGAATTAATATTAAAAGAATTATTCCACCAGGAGTATTTGATATACCAGACCGCCCCGATGACGCTATTCCTCAATTAGTATGCCTAGTTAATTGCTGGAGAAACGGTCATCCTGACTGTGACAAAAAGTGTAGTGAAGTAGGCTGATAATTCAGTAGCTTATCATTATTTAAGAAATGCAACGGCCACATGATGTAGGGTGGGCAGGAACCTGTTTTGATTTTGCTGTTTTACAAGGAATAGATTTTACTAGGATAAACCTTGAAAAATCAAAGTTCCATAAGGTTAATTTTGGAATTAAAGTGGGCTGGCAAGTTTTCTTGCTTTTTGCGACACTAATGTTAGCTAGCTTAGCTGGTTGTTTCCTAGGAGCAGGGAGCTTACTAGCAACGGGATTGTTGACGAAATCTTCATTACCTTATGGGGTTTCAGTTTTACTTTCTTTAAGTATCGCATTATTTAGTAGTATACGAAAAAACTTTGTTCTGGGAACTATTATAGGTATAGGAGCCTTGCTGCCACTTCTATTATTATCGATCACTCTGCCTTCCCCAACGAATAGCCTTGACATAAGTGTTCCTTTCTTTTTAGGTTCTGGAGCCATAGTATTAGTTTCAATAAGTATAGAGATAGCCACTTTATCGCTAATTTTATTGAGAGTTTCACTAGCCTCTATTGTGATAGCTACTGTAAGTACATTTCTCCCGATGCTTGCAGTAACTATTATAAGTGTACCCATAACCAAAGTAATGCCGATCGTAATTGTAACTATTGCAATTCCCTGCTATCTTAGCTGGAAAGCACTCACTTGCAGTCCCGGTTTTCTCTGGAGGCTGCAAGCAGTAATAGCAATAGTTACAAAAGGAGGAAATTGCTTTAAGGAAGCCAATTTAACTGATGCAGACTTTACTGGTGGAACCCTTAAGTTTTGCGACTTCCGAGAAGCTAACCTTACTCGTACTCGATTCTATCAAGTTAAAGAACTGAAGTATGCTCGTCTCGACAATACCTACCTGGCAAATCCCAAAATTCGGCAACTGGTCGTCACGCTTGACGGACGAAATCAAAACTTTGATGGCTTGAATTTGGAAGGGGTGAATCTGCAAAGGGCAAATCTACAAGATGCCAGTTTTATTGGAACAAACCTCAACAGCGCTAACTTACGGAATGCTGATTTGTCCAGAGCTATCCTGAAGCAAGCGCAACTCGACGGTACAGATATGACGGGAGCAATTCTCACGGGAGCTTGTATCGAAGATTGGGGGATAACAGGTAGCACCAAACTAGAGGACGTGCAATGCGACTATGTATTCATGCGCCTGGAAACCAAAGATAATCCCAACCGATTGCGGAAACCGGATAACTGGGGGGAAACCTTTGCTCAGGGAGAGTTTGCAGATTTCATTAAACCCTACGTGGATACTCTAGATTTGTACCACAGTCAGGATATTGACCCTCGCGCTATATCCATTGCACTTAAAAACTTATCCACCAACCATCCAGAGCAAGAGCTACGGTTTGTGGCGATCGAACGGCGGGGCAACAATGGCTTGAATCTCAGGTTTACAACTGCACCAGGAGCCGACAAATCAGAGTTAAGTCATCAGTATTTTAGAGATTACGCTCGAATCAAAAAAGAATTGCCGCTTGCCGTTCAGCTAAAACTGGCCGAACAAGATGGTGAAATCCGTACACTTAAGGATACAATTGAGCAGTTTATTCAGACAGGTACACATCAATCTAAGATTCAAGCAGAAACAATTCAAATCATTAAAGGAGAAGTAGTAATGGCTCAGAATAAGGGAATCAACATTCGTTCGGGCGGCGGCAGCATTGGAGACATCAGCGGGTTAGTTGGCGGTGATGGAGTCGTTAATTTGGGCACGATTAGCGGCAACGTGACCAACACTCTCAATCAGTTGCCCGAGTCCTCGGAAACCAATGAACCCAACATCAAAGAACTCCTCACACAACTCCAACAAGCGATCGAAAATGACTCCGATCTATCCGACCCCGACAAAGCGGATTTATTAGAGCAGGTGCAAGCTTTAGCAGAAGCTAAGCAAACAGAGGAACCTGCTAAAAAAGAAGGGCTGACACGGAAAGCGAAAAAGATGTTTGAGGCAACATTGAGCAGTTTGCCCCAGACTGCCAGTATTGTAGAGGCGTGCACCAAGTTATTGCCCATGATTTTGAAGGGATTGGGGTTGCCTGCATAACGTTGCAGTATTTGCAGGCATAGTGGAAGATATCGCTATCCGGCTCATGGATATTCAGGATGTCTATCCCGATGATGCCATTCAACAAACTGCTGAAAGATTGCTGATAAGCGTGCAAAATAGAGCTTTGAAACTCAAATAAGTCATCTAGCACTGGTAAAAGGCTGGAGTGATGAACTGCCAGTTAATTGCTACAAAAACTTGGATAGAGTTTACTTTCTGTCCAAGTTGTTCCGTGTCATCCGTTCTAGCGCATCTTATTTACAAACCGCTTTAATAACACTCAGCTCTGCTGGGTCACTAACTTTTACAGCTACGGGATATGCACCACCTGTTAGAGTGTCTGGGGAATAGGTTGTAATTTGCTTGTTGTTTTTATCATAGATGTCAATGTTCAATATACTACGGACTTTGGTTTCACAGTTTACAGAATTTAAAATTAATAACGAAAAAGCTCCTTTAGGTGCAAAACAAGTAGTTTTACCACTGGCACGACCGCCACAGCGCGATTCATTAATAGCAAAATCGTAAGGGCAAGGGCATCTTTCTCCGTGATAAGGACGGCGTAGAGGCATTTCGCTATTATTGACCGCTACTTGGGGGAATATCCTTGCAGAAGTATAAAACTTTTGCGGTTTACTGGAGCTCAGGGAGGCAATGTCTAAATAATTGGCTATTTGGTCTTTATCTGTAATTATTTTGAGCCATTTTGGTTTTTGCTGGGCTATTGAATAAGTATTGGTAGTCAATAAAAACAACCACACACCAAACACGGTTAAACTAATTCTGAGTTGGAGCATTTTATCTGCATAAAGAAAGAGATTTAGCGAACACCTACTTGCAGTATACAGAAATTTCCCGACCAAAAATATTTATTGGGAAAGAGGTTGGCATTGAGAAATCAACAGCAATAGGAGTTGCACTTCGTACTGCTCCAGAAAAAAAGATGAGGTTTCCATCAAAGTAATTGAGGTAATGGTTGAGGTACTACACATACGCTATCGATCGCCCTCAATTTCCTTCAACTTCCACCACCAACTCATACACCCTCAAACTCGGATGTTCGCCAATCAACCGCCAGCCATATCCTTCAACCGTTAGGGTAGGTCGCACTCCTTGGCGGTACAGGAATATCGGCTCGTTTCTCATCAATGCCGTGAATATCTCCCGCTCTCTGTCTTTGCCATCATCCCAGATGAGGTGAGCTTTACTGAAGTAGCCAGCGCCCATCAAACTAGCAAAGAGCCATTCCATGAGAGCTTGCTGCTCGTCTTGGTTAAGCGTGGATTCATTGTAGGTGTCGATTATGGGTGTTTTGGATTTGGGCTTGAGCGATGCGATGAGGGCGGTGGCGAGGTTGAGGTACTTTTTCATTGGTCGGTAGAAATGCGTATACTTCTTAGTATGCGATGGTGCAGGAACTCAAAGATAAAGCTTAATCTTAGCTGTACTAAATCCTGGTTTTTGGTGGTCAAACTTGGAAGTTCGATCGATTGGGATTACAGGTCAAGATTTTTGTTGTTTCCAATAGGCTAGAGATTTATCTAGCGCTTCACTCGCTAGTAAATCTCCTTTTTGAGCTAAACTCGCTAGAGCATTTTGAGCTGCATAACGTGTTTTTGCAATGTTACCCATCGAGCTTTTGGAGAGTGCTGCGATAGCAGCTAAGTCGCCATGACCGATATCGCCCAGTTTTGTCAATATCTGAGCGCCAGTTCCATCATAATTGCCCCCGCTATACCACTGCTGCAATACATCTAAAACCTCGGATACAGTTGTGGCAACTTCAAGACGAGCCAAAATATAATTATCTTCATCACCGCCGTAACTCATATTTGTTTCCTCTATTTGAATTAATTGGTAGTTGCAGGTAACTGAATAACACGATTGGGTGGATGCTAGATTTTACTATTTAGAGTTGCAAGTGCTCCCTTTACTCAGGGTTATCGTAGGTTATGACCGTCATCGGTACGACGAGTGGTTGGTTGTTAATAACATCAATTCGATATGTTACTTCGCTAGTTCGAGAAGGACAGCAGAGGCCATCTCGCGGGGTGTAGCGAGAAAACAGAGCCTTCAAGCGAGGAGGAGTTTCGATATTCGTTTGAATTAAAGCGCCATCGAATCTGCTGTGCATTACATTGGGAGCAATTGTTCCCGCAAATACGCCGTTAACGAAAACAAATTGCTGGTATCCCATAGGGCGACACATTCCATCGTAGCTAGTCTGCCCTCTCACCAGTACTACACCTCCCGCACTTTGAGTCTCGCCCCGTACCTTAAATACAACCCACCCTGCTGCTTTCACGGCTCGTTCTTCTGGAGTTGAAGGATTGGGGATTTGCTGCTTGCAGTGGACTGTATTTGGGGGGGTAAGGTTAGTAGCTGTGGGAATTGATGCTGCGGGAGTATTCCAATTCGGTCGAGGCCTCTGTTCCAGCCAGAAAGCGCTAGGCGGGCGACTCGAAACTGCTGTAGTGGCGGCTAATGGATTAAGTGCCAGCGCTAAACCAAGTGCAAGTGTTTGAGTTTTCATTTAATTATTTTGTAGTTTAAGTGGCGGTTTCTAAATTTACAAGGAGCGAAATTCCCCAGGGTTGGCTGTCCTCAGTTTATCAAATTAGTGGCTATACGGTAAAATTTGAATAAAAAGCAATATAATCTGTTCATATCAGGAGAGTAGGGCAGTAAATACAACAATCTACACACTACACTTTGAATCAATTCCTCAACTCGATCACTTTTATGAAAGGTGACATTATTATCCATCATCAACACCTGTTCTCTCACAAGTGTTAGCAGTGAACCTGTTTAAAGCCGAATATCAAAAACTGTTCGATTACACGCTCTAACGCGAGTAAAAGGGGCGGCGGAGGTTCGGACAAAACAGATTGGCGGGGTTGTTGCAGATCACAGAAACTATTTCTCACTCGGCAACAATCATTTTTGGGCTTCTCAGAAAAATTGAAGTTTGCTCAATTCGCTGTTGCTCTCTTGTAAATTAGCTGTTGCTTTCTTGTGAATTAGTTGTTGCTTTCTTGTGAATTAGCGGTAAAAGTAGGTTAAAAAACTGCGATATCTGTGCCTATTAATGCCAAGAATTGTTTGGCAATTTTAATGCTGTTACCTGGGTAAAAGTGATTTCACCAATGACCACTTTACTATCTTTAGACCGAGATGAAATCTTCAGAACCGATGAGATTGGGAGCAACACCTATCAAAGAAGCTAAAACTTGACCACTGCTGGCTACTGTAACTAATGTGCGGTCAGTTCCCGGCGAAATTGCTAGCTGTCCGAAAGTCAAGCCATTGATTAATTGCATAGTATCTTGAGAGTTGGTGAAATCAGAGATTGTATCAACTCCCAATCCCGCACCTAAAACAAATACATCGTTGCCCGCGCCGCCAACGAGAATATCGTTTCCCAAACCGCTGTTGAGGGTGTCAAAACCTTTGCCGCCAGACAGGTTGTCGTTGCCACCCCCGCCAGACAGGTTGTCGTTGCCCCGCAAACCGTTGATGATATCGTTGCCGTTGGTGCCAGTCAGGATGTCGTTGCCGTTGGTGCCGTTGAGGTTGTTATCAGGAGAGTTATTGTCTGGAGTGTTACCCATGTCAAAAACAAAGACATCGGGGATATTGTTAGTATCGCCCGGCACGAAGTTGGAGGCAGCAGAATCAAATGCTACTCTCCGCCCATTTGCAGAGATGGAGGGAGCGAAGGACCCGTTGTTCCCCTGGTTGCCTGCTGAGTCTACAGATACGCGGGTGGTAGTATTCGTCAACAAGTCCCGCACGAAGATGTCTCGGTCATTGTTAGTGTCCCCCGGCACGAGGTTGGAGGCAGTAGACTCAAACGCTACAAACCTCCCGTCGGGCGAGATGGAGATATTGGGTCCGAAGGTACCGTTCGCCTGATTGCCTGCTGAGTCAACTGAGATGCGGGCAGTGGTATTCGCAAGCGTGTCGCGCACGAAGATATCGTTTGTATTGTTAGTGCCCCCCGGCACTAGGTTTGTGGCAAAAGAAGAAAATGCCACAAACCTTCCGTCTGCTGACATGGAGAGAGTGTCGGAGGTACCGTTTGCCTGATTGCCTGCTGAATCTACAGATACGCGGGTGGTGGTATTGGCTAGCGTGTCGCGCACGAAGATGTCGCTTCTATTGTTAGTGTCCCCCGGCACGAGGTTGGAAGCACTAGAATGAAACGCCACAAACCGCCCGTCGGCTGAGATGGAAAAGTATAAGGAATCGCTGTTCGCCTGATTACCTGCTGAGTCCACGGAGACTCGGGTAATTGTATTGGTTAACAAGTCCCGCACAAAGATGTCGCTGTTATTGTTCGTGTCTCCCGGTACGAGGTTGGAAGCAAAAGATAGAAATGCCACAAACCGCCCGTCGGCTGAGATAGAGGCGCCCAGGGATAGGTCGTCCGCCTGATTACCTACTGAGTCTACAGACACGCGAGTGGTGGTATTGGCTAACATATCCCGCACAAAGACATCAGAGTCAGCGTTAGTGTCCTTTGGCACGAGGTTTGTAGCTTTAGAATAAAACGCCACAAACCGCCCGCCGGCTGAGATGGAGGCGGTGGACGAATCCATGTTCCCCTGATTGCCTGCTGAGTCCACCGAGACGCGAATGGTGGTATTGGCTAGCGTATCGCGCACAAAGATATCGTCGCTAGCATTAGTGTCCCCCGGCACTAGGTTGGAAGCTGCAGATACAAACGCCACAAACCGCCCGTCGGGCGAAATGGAAGGAGAGCCAAGGAAAATTGAGCTTTGATTGCCCTGATTGCCTGCTGAGTCAACAGAGACGCGAGTAATATTCATAAACCCTGATAGTTCAATAGTCCGAACTGTTTTTATTTCGTAGTCTGAAACCCTCGGTTTTCCATTGGTAGCTCGATTGCCTTGGAGCCTAGAAACCCTTATTTTACGGCGGGTAATCAAAAACTATCCCAAGTATTGATATTTAAGGGTACCACTTGAGAGATTCCCTGCGATCGCACCGCAATTGGAGCTATTTACACTTTATGCCCTAACCGCTTTGGCTGTTGCTATACTATCGCCTTGGCATTGTAAATCTTAGCCCGTTAGTAATCTGGCGAATGTGTTCCTTGTTAGCCGACAAAATGAGGTGATTGTAGTTTGCCCCATTCAGGCGAATTGGTGTGGGATAGCGGACAATGAGCGTTGCTATTCTTTCCATAGCCGGGTCTTGATCGGAGGAAGGCAAAATTAAACAGGCTGGGCGACCCTGGATTTGTAAACTCTGCACCTGGGGACGAGTACCATAGGGATTTAGTCTATGATTCAGTGCATCATTACAAACTTTTTGAATCGTTGACGGCGACGGTGACGACAACCCCATTATCTGGAAAAATCCATCAGCAGCACTGAAGCGTTCTTCATAGCCCTTGGTAGGTCGCCAATTGCTGGGGTAGTTCAAGCTAACACCATACGTCGAATTCTTGTATTGCTTTGTACTGGAAGCAGGTTTACGTGAAACTTGATTTTGATCAACTGATGGGGAAAGCTGGCTGCTACTGCTAGCTGGGGAGAGTATTCCCGTTAGTGCCACAAAGGTGAGAAGTCCTAAGCTACACAAGAATGACGATCGATAAACAATGTTTTTCATAAATTTTCTCGAAATGCTCTAGAGGGCTTATGCAAACAACTAGAAATCGCGCTTTTTTCAAGGACTGTTTAGTTATTTAACAATCTCTGTGAATTGGAACAATGTCGAACTGTTACTGATACCTTTCGCTCGCATTTACCTATATCCGGTTTTTATAATAGCATTTCCTGTTTTTGGCAGCTTTATGGCTTTAGGGGATTGAGCAGCTTTTCAAAGAAAGAATAAGCAAAGAAACGGGCCCTAGAGGATGCGGAGATGGTGTAGGAACTCTAAAGGCTGCTATTCCATAACGGTATTTTTGTTACCGAATGCTTCCCAGTAGCGTTGATGTGCATTTTTAAGATTTTCAATGGTTATGGGATATCCATTATCGAGAGTAAGAGTGAAGCTTTGGTACCGTGTTTGCACCAGCCCTGCAACGCATCTTATTGTAAGGATGTTGTTTTGATTTTGTGTGGCTGACAGAATTTCCGGTTCATAGGTAGCAATCGTCAACAATTCTTGAGTCCATTCCTCATCGGTAAAATTCTGATACTCGAAAATATCACACCTATCCAGTTGTACAATAATTGCGTTTCCATTTTTGCTAAACATATGACGGAGATACTCAATTTCAATAATGAGGAGTCGCGTATCGTGTCGAGGTGCTGCAATCTTGGCAATCGTTCCATCATGCAGAAGGTTCCATAAACTGAGTGTCATAGTAGCATTCAAGATATTTCGCATTGCTCAAGAGAGGTTCCGACTCAGACCCAATAACTATGAACGAGTAATTCTTATAGTCTGGGGGTTAGCCAGGTTTCGGGTCGAGCGTTAAAAATCTGTCTCTAAACAATGGTTAAGTTGGCTCTCTTAATTTTCCTAACCGCCACAACATCAGGTGAATCATTGCTCCATAAATCATGGCTTGACTCATCTCTGGTAACACCTCATAGTCTTTAATTAAACGCCGATAGTAATTCCCCCCAAAAGGTTAGTTCAACAATTAGAAATGGGAGAGGGAGCTGCGTAGTTCGAGCCTTGCACGGGTCAATCCGCTCCAAGTGAAAGTGAAGGGGGAGAACCTTAATCTCTCCCATGTCATGTGATAAATGACTAAAGTTTTACTACCTAGTGAAGTTAGCTATTTTTTTCTCTAATTCCTCTGCTCCTTTTTGCAGCATTGCTAGCTGAAATTCAAATCGATCCATATTTGATTCGGGGATGGCTGATTGTTCCTCTATGGTTTCTAACTTTAAAATACCAAATTGCAGCAGTTTTACTTCCCGAACGGTTGTCCCCACCACTGCCAGCATTCTTTGTTGAAAGGCGATCGCCATTTGTAGATAAGCTCCGATTCTAACTGTAACCGCTGTTTCCGATTGCTCGGCGCTCCGTACCAAAAAGCTATGGCTACAGCCACATCCAAGGAATAACGCCGATGCAGTTCAATGTAGTTGCCAATGTAGCTATGACAATCGTGGCTCATCCATCTTTGTTTGGGGGTACGCTCTGTTTCTCCTACATACAGCAGCAAGGGGAGTTCGTTGTCGATAACGAAGTAGAGGCAAGTACGATCGCCCCAATCCGGTTTCTCACAAAATGAGAGATTGTGCAATTGTAGGGCAAATGGGTTTATGTTGTTGGGGTCACAGGGGTTTGGTGGGAGCTCGAATAGACTTCCCTGTCGCGGTTGTTGTGGCGCACTTTCAGATTTTTGGTAGTCAAGGATGCGCTGTTTCCAGCTCTCTAGAGCCTCACCACTCATCGTTAGTTGAGGAGATTTAGCATAGCTGGGTTTGGGTTGAAAGTCCGGGAATAGTTCGAGTTGCTGCACGGATTCAAAAGATTAGTTGGGCGAGCGTGGCGGTGATGAAAATTATAGTTGAGAAAGCTGCTGCTACATTAACTTTTCCGTCTCCACCGCAGCCAAACGAGCTTGGAGTACGAGTAAGTTTACCTGGTCGATACCGATACTAAAAGTCATAGATTTCAGAGTTTTGGGAATGTATGTACTTAACTGATTCTCCACTTGGCTCGAACATACCACTAAATCAAATCCTTGAAGTCCGGCCACATTGTTTTGAACGCATTCTAGGGTAACGGCTTTTGATTCTACGTGATGCACGTTATATTCGACAATGTGCTTCATTGCTTCGCTGCTGCTTTGTTCCACGCATACAAACAATAGCTTGGCATTGCGGGGAAGCGATGAAATATGAGTCAATAAGTGCATATCGGGTTGCACTTCAATGCCTATTACTTCCTTATTGGGGTCGGCTATCTGAGCAACATCCCACAGGTTTTTGATGGTTGTTACTATTAAATCTGCTGATAATAGTTGTTCTAATACTGATGGTTCTTGAGCTTGTAACTGCGTCCAAGGAATCGATACCAGAGCTAATCCTGTTGCTGCTTCCAGACAAGCACGGATATTGATAGTATCGGGGTAGAAGTTCACGAATGCTACATTGATTTGATGGCGATCCACCAACACGGCTTGAGCGTAAGCTGCTGCTGAAAACTCTGATGCGGTTAACCCGTATTGAGATGCTGAATGAAAGGCTTGACTGAGCAAGTCGTAGAAGGTTTTACGGGCAACCATCTGTCTGGTGAGGGGAGAATCGGCAATAACCGTTTTTTTACCTCGGTTGCCTACAAAATATCCCAGAGCAATCAATTCGTTATACACCTGTGCTACCGTGGTGTGATTCACTCCTAAGTATTTAGCTAACTGGATAATTGATGGTAACTGTTGATTGGGTTTGAGATTCCCCCGCGCAATCAATAACTTAATTTGTTCGCTGATTTGAGCGCCAATGGTGATAGGCGAAGCCGTATCCACAACAATGAGGGATAAAACCGGGTCTGTCATACAAGTGGGCATAGTTCTTTCTCATATTATTAATTTATACTTTACTCATTAAGAGCCACTACTAGAATAGAGAGTATGGCTAATAATTCCCTGCCACCTGTTGTTGCACTAATTTAGTTGAAACATCCATAACCTACCGACATACACTCCATTAAACCATAAGGGTTGGGAATGACGCTCGATGATGCGACCGTCCCGGAGTTGAACTTTTTCATTAATCTCTAGGTTGGTTTGTTCGTAAATTTCCGTCATATCCTTGAGAAACAATTGCGGGTTATCAAATTGCTCGGATACAAACTCTAATGCGAGTTGGTCTGATAGCGACCGGACAATAAGTTCGGGTAAATTCCAAATTCTCAGCAAGTTGGGAGTGACTCCTACCATTTGCCGGTGGTTGTTGACTATTAATATGCCCGCATTCTGTTGATGTTGTAGTCGGTCTGAAATTGACAGCATCAGAAATTCTCAACTAACAAATCTCTACTATCTCGCTCCCCATTGTTAGAAACCCAGGAGTCTAGCTTATGAATTAGCTTAGCGCATTTTATCGCACCTTTGATACGTGTTTGCAGCAAAAATACTGATTGACTTGCATTATAATACTGGTATACCATAGTAAGCACATATTTTATTGCCATAATTTCTAAAGAGAGGATTCCAAAAATGAAGTGGTTATTGGATTTGGGAGCCAAGTACCGCCAGAACCTGCTTTCTGGGTCTTTTTACAAGCAGCTAACCGCTGCAGAGCATCCCGATGATGTTCGGGGTTGGGTCAGGCAACTGTACTATCAATCGAGCGATTTTACTGCAGCACTCGCCATGCGCTATACGATGTGCCGGGACTTTCGGTATCAACGATGTTTCGCGCACCACGCCACGGAAGAAGTAGACCACGCCTCGCTGCTGCTCGATTGGATGCACAAACACGATTTCTTACAGCCGGGAGAAAACCCGGCTTCCACAGCTCCTACCCTAGAAACGCAGTTGGTGAGCGCCTACTGTTTCCGGTCAGTGTTGCGGGAGTCATACGAGCATCAAGTCATTGCCATGAATCTCATTTCCGAGGGCGTGAGTTTCGATTTCTTTTCGGCGGTCATTCCCGCGTTCGCGCGCTTGGGACTCAAAACAAACCGCTACTGGACGGTGCACCGCGAAATCGATCAAGAACACTTGGCAATGGGAATTGACCTCATCCCCCAGTGCGATGAAGATTCCGCATTAGGAAAAGAGTACAGCCGCATTGCTTGTGAAACTAGCGTGCTGTACGGTCGGATGCTGAGTTCTTGGTGTAGTATCGCCGACAAGGACAATCAGGAAACACCTTCGCTCGCTCAATTGGTGGCAGCAAGAAGGTAGCGGGCGCCTGATGAAAAAGCAGCTTAATAATGGTGGCGAGAATCAAGCAGCGTCACCATTTTCAGTGTCGCAGCGCCTCCCCTGAAGTTGGTTTCGCTAAAAATTGATCGCGCTAACCTTGTTCTTCGATTCTCTCAAGCGCCTTGCCACTAACAGCATGGCTTGGTTTTCTTCAGTCTCGTCTTTTAATTCGGACAGAGCACGTTCAATCCTTAAGAGCGGGTGCTCTTCTCTCTCCCTTTTCTTCCTCTCCAAGTCATTTTGAGAGGTGATGATGCTAACCACCTGGGCGCACTCGCTGCGCGGCCGCAACCGGGCAATCACCTCCATGCACCGCCACAGCAAGTCGCTGCTGAGATCCTGCTTTCCCTGCCGCACTTTGCTCCAAGTCTGCCGCGCAATACCGCTTAGTTGAGCTAAATCTGTGCCGTGAATGTCCGCCTGTTCTTCACAAAGCCACCTCAATAAAGGTGATACGGGTTCAGTCATTGTAAATATTTATTACATAGCTGTCGCCTATGGGTGACAGAGGGGATAATTTGTCAATGATTGGCGAATCGATTGACTCATAGGATAACTCAAAGTTAACACATCGGTCACGCAGAAAAGAACACGGGTTCAAAAAAAACAAACCCTCTTTGAAAAGAAGAGGGCTCAAAAATTATTAATAAGGAATTCCATCATGACAGATTCTTCGGAAAACAGCAACACCCCCGCTAAAGATGGCAGTTTGTTGAGGTTTTGGGAGCAGGAGGTGTTGCCCCGACTCACTGCCGATTTGGTGTACGACCATCCCTCGCACGCTTTTCAGCGCAGCGCCCAGAAGTGGCGGGGAGGTAGTCCGTTTCGCAAAAGCAAGTCGGGCACTTCGTTTGCCGTGTGGCCCGATACTCTCCGCTTCTACGATGCGGGGTGCGAGTTTGCAGGCGACCCCCTTGCCTACATCCACAGCATCAAGGTAAACCGGTGGGAGCATCCCAAGGGCATTGATTGGGTAGAAGCGCTGCGGGAAGCAGCATCGAAGGTGGGAGTCACGCTGCCCAAACGCGAACACGCTCCCAGGGAAATCGAAGTAGCGGCGAAGTGGGAAGCGCGCCGGGGGATATTGGCTGCGGTGTACGCTCAGTGCCGGGATTGGCTGTGGAGCGAGGCGGGGACGGGCGCTCTCAACCACTTGATTGCGGAAAGGGGCATGAGCCGAGAAGCGATCGCCGAGTTGGGGTTGGGCTACTACCTGAGCAAGGATGAAGTTGCAGCAGCGCTCAAAGCACAAGATTACAGCTTAGAAATTGCGGAAGAAGCGGGCGTGTTGACCCGCAAGTGGGAAGGATACGTTACTTTTCCCTGGCACACGGCATTGGGTCAACCGCTTACGGTGTACGGTCACTGTCCCACCAAGCCCCTGCCCCTCAAAAAGCATCACCGGGGGTGGAAGGGCGAGAGAGATGCGGCTTATCGAGCTTGGGGAAAACTCTCGGAAGCTCAAAAGATAGAGCAACCTTGGGTCGAACCGACCATGCCTAAGAAATATGCTTGCTGGAATCCCAAGGATGAGGAAGGGGCGTGGTTGGCAACGAAGGAATCGCCGCTTTACTTCGATCGAGCTTTGGCGGCAGGTCACAAAGAAGTAGTGGTGGTCGAAGGTGTTACTGATGCAGCGGTGGCTCAAGCATTGGGAGATACGAGAGTTGTGGCTTGTGTAGCCGCTAGCTTATCGGGAGAACAGGTGCAGTCGCTGCGGCGTTCTGGTATCGAGAGAGCGGTGATTTGCCTAGACCCGGATAGCGCGGGGGATAAGGGTATCGAAAGCTGCATCAAATCTTTGCTGCTGGCAGGAATTGCACCCTACGTAGCTCCCCGATTGCCGGTGGGTGAAGACGGCGACGGCGACCCGGATAAATTCATTAGCCGCAACGGCATCGATGCTTGGTTGGAACACACCCACTTGGAAAAAGCTCAACACGGCTTGAGGTGGAAAGCGCAACAAATAGCTCGCTTGTCGGGCAACACCGATGCTGACAAACAGGCAGTGCTCCTAGAAGCGACCAAATGGGCAACCAATATTAAGGATGCAGCGGCGCTCAACATATTCTATTGGCCGACAATTGGTGAAACTCTGGGAAATTCCCCGCCCCCTTGGTTGCTGGAATTTGGTAAAGAATTGGGTGCGGGCAATCAAGATTATTCAGAGCAAGTAACCAAGTGTCCAGACCGCAAGCGAGATGCGTTTTACCGCAGCCTGTGCGACAAGTTGGGCCTCGATTTCAACTACTACACCAGGGGACGCACTTTCGACGACTTTGCGGTGAGGAAGGTATTCGGAACGAATTATAAAGCCATCAACAGCGCCATGTATCAATACACCGGGGCGGGGTGGTGGCAGCGGCAGGACGAGAAGCGCTGCGAACACATGATTGCAACGTGCAGCGAAAAGGTGTTCAAACTCCATCAAGTGAGTAAGTGGGAATGGGAAGAAACGTTTCCTTTCTCCAGTGAAAGCTGCACCAACTCCGCATTCAAGTACGCATTAAAGCGCCTTTACCTAGAGCCTCCCCCCAACCGGCACTTTAGAGCATTTAAGAACGGCACCGTGGATATGAGAACGGGAGAACTCCTGCCCCACGACCCCGCTCACTACCTCACTTCGGCCATTGAATCGGATTACGTCCGCGATCGCCCCTGCCCCGATGTTTTCCTGAACTTCATCACCTCCGCTTTTGGGGAAGACCAACTGGATGCAGTGAGAGCTTACACTTCGATGCTCATCGACCCTACCGCACCCTACGGCAAGTTTATTCACATCATCGGGCCTTCGGGTTCGGGTAAGGGAACTCTGCTCAGGCTCTGGGGCGAAATCTTTGGGTTGGAGGATTCGCACTCTGGGGACTTTGCAGAATTGAGCAATCCCGAATCGCGGCACCAACACCTGACCGGTAAATCTTTGTACACCATTCCCGACACCGGGGGCTACATCACCGGGATTCGTCCGTTTTATGAATTGGTAGACAACGGTCAACTTTCGGGGAGGAGCCTTTATTCATCCTGCGGATACACCAAAGAATGGAACTGCCGTTTTGTTGCTGCTTCCGTTGGCCACCTCCAAATCGAGAATGCGGGCGATGGCTGGGATAGGCGGTGTTTGCCGCTGCTGTCCAAAGGGCGGGAAGGATTAGAAGACCCCTATTTGCGCCATAAACTCTCTGCCGTGAAAGCGGATATCGTATCTTGGGCGTTGGCAATGCCTAGAGTCGAACGCGATGGCCTGCTGCTGCAACCTTCCAAAAACAACCGCATCCGCCTTGCCAAACTTGATGCAGCTACCTACGGCGACCCGATACGCAGCTTCATTGATTTGTGCTTGCGACCGACTGATGCTCCTTCCACCATCCAAAACCACGAACTCCATAGTTGGTTCATTGCTTACTGCAAAGCGCATGGTTACTCAGACAACCGGGGCATGAGCAAGTTCATAGCTCACCTCAAAACAGTAATCCCCCAACACCACGTACCCCGACACCGCCAAGATGGCGAGTTACACCCTGCTCACTGGAGTCACATGACTCTATTACCAGGTGTCATGGTCGATGTTTCACTCACTGAGGATGCTTCTAACGGCTACCAAGGTAAACCAAACCCACAACCCCCTGAACCAGAGTGGCGATGTGCCAAATTCCTCTGCTCTGAAGGTGGTTTATTAGCTTTTGAAGAATGGAACGAACAACAAAAGAGGGAGCCTCTTACACCTGATTTTAATCAACAAGGCGATCAGGGTACAACGAGGGGTGACACCATACAGTCTACCTTGATCAGCAAAGATACCACACAAACTCAAGGGTTTGAGGGTAGTGATCAAGGTGATCAGGGTGATCAGGGTACTACTCCTTTAAAAAATGAAGGGGCGAGGGTAGTTCCTACGCAACAAGACACACCCCTTAAGAAAAGAGGTGAGGAGTTATCGTCTACCCTGATCACCCCGATAGGTGCTAATCAAACCCATACGCCACAAGGAAACCAGGATGTGATCAGGGCAGATTCAAGTACCCACATCAACCCTGATTACCCCGATCGCTTGCTCAGCATTGATGAATGGGTATCCAAGCTTTCGGAAGCAGCCAACCGAGATGGCACAACCTATGAAGCGGTGAAGGGATTGGGTGTACCGAATCACCAGCGCCCTGAAATCTTTGCTGCACTGACGCCCTCCGTGAAAGAGCGGCTTAAGGGATTGAGGGAAGAGTTTGAGAGGCGGATTCCCCAGGATATCGAGAAGTGGAGGAAGGCAATAAAAACTTGGTTGGCTTTAGATGTAGATGCCCTGAACCATCAATGGCAACAGTTTGATTTATGGAGCCAGTGTTTGTTAGGTATTGGTAACTGGGTGGAAAGAATCGATAAATCGGGGCTATTTGACTTAGGAGCATCGGTGTACGCCCAAGCACTTGAATTAGCTAGTGAGAAATCGGAAGCTCTTGAAGATTTGGCAGTAACAAATACCGAACTAGAAATCACCAATTCTGAACCCAAGCAACTCAATTTATTACCAGATGCTCAACCGCCTTCAGAGCATCAAAGCAGATTTTCACCCAAGTCGGAGGATTGGTTTTAATCATGAATAAACAATGCCCGAATTGCGCTTCCCTTGATATTTATCGCCATCATCCCCATAGTTTGGAGGTTTGCTGCGACAACTGCAACCACCGATGGCAAGCAAAGCAACTTTTGGCTCCAATTCTTCGGGATAAGTTCTGGCTCAGCAAACCATTGAAAGGCTGGCACTATGTCGAAGTGTGGCGCTCAACAACAACTAACTCTCAAAAGTTCGCTTATCGGTTGGCTTATAGTGCTTCCCTTTTTGGTGAGTTCAAGGGTGAATTCGATACACCAGACTTAGCTTTAGAAGCGGGAATCCAGGATGCTAAGGGATTGCTGACTTTGCCGACAACCTGATTTTATTTGGTGGTTTTCTTTTCTTACAAAAAGGAAGTACAACCCATGATGCGAACGCTTTCACTTTTCAGCGGCATAGGTGGTTTTGAGTTAGCTGCTGCTGCCGTAAATTGTTTCACCGTTAAACAGTTTGTAGAAATCGATGAGGATGCTCAATATGTACTCCGACAGCACTATCCCCACATCCCGATTCACAGCGACATCCGAACTTTTAGCGC
>NZ_JAUBQR010000222.1:0-11199 GCF_036701385.1 Microcoleus sp. Pol12B4
AATACCTTTGGCACTCCTTTTCTCGACCAGACTGCTGGGGTGAATCCCAATGAAGTTACCCTGCGAGAACTTTCCTATCGGTTCCCGCTTAGCAACAGCTTGCAAGTAGTAGTCGGGCCGCGGATTAATTTTTACCGCTACTTTGACAACAATAAATTTAACTTTTTCGTAGACGGTGCGAGCAGCTTTAATTCTAACAACAGCCCTTTGTTAAGCGCTACCAGACGCGGTGCCGGTGCTTTGGTTTTGTGGGATATCGGCCGCGCATTGAAACTGCGTTTTGGCTATTTGGGCGAGAGTACAGAATTTTTGCCAACTTCCGTGTTTAATTCCGCTTCCAATCCGTCTCAAGGCTTGTTTGGTGGGACAAATACAACTACAGCAGAATTAACATTCAGTCCGAGCGATCGGACTAATTTGCGCTTTTTGTACAGCCGTTCCAACATCCAGCAAATCGGCGGCTTAATTGGATCTCCTAACAGCAAGCCGTTAAACGGTGTGGCAGATGACGGTTTTGGTGGTCGGCTGGGGAATGCGACTGCGAATACTTATAGTTTCAATTTCGATTGGTCAGTCACTCGCGGTTTTGGTCTTTTCGGCCGTTACGGCTACGCCGAAACCAATATATTTCCCAAGACTAACCGACCCGACGGCACCATCAAAAATCAATCTTATCAGTTAGGGCTTGCATTTCCCGATTTGTTCAAAGAAGGAGCTTTGCTTACGGTGTCATATTTAGTACCTTTTGACTTTACTGGCGGCCGGAGGTTTCTGGTTTCTGGCGGAGGTAATGGCGGCACGCAGTACGAAATTGAGGCAACTTATTATTTGCCTCTCACCGACCATATTTCGATCGTGCCAGCATTTTACGCGATCAGCAATGCCAATAATTTCGATAACAACCCGACAATTTTTGTGGGCAATTTGCGGACGCAGTTTAGTTTTTAAGTAAATTAGGGCTGCCTGGAACCTAGTTATAGTATTTTTCAGTTGAGTTAGGTACACATTGGTAATGGGCAATGGGGCGCTGACTGGAGATTACCTGACTCAGTTGAAAACTGCTATATGTAGGGTGTGCCTGAAGCATCTTACTGCGTTAGATTAAATCTGTTAGCATCGACATTATTCCGTTCTCTGTTCTCTACCTCTGCGTGAATCAGCATCAATCCCTTGTCATCTGCTGTTAATACATTCTCTTGTTTTTAGCGCCGATGAGGGCAGATCAACACAGATTAACGCAGATAAATTAGAGAAATTTTGGTGGAAATATCCATCGGGAATTGTTGACTGTTGACTAGATTTGACTATTCCGATGCAACCGGAATTGCTATTAGAGTATGGTGTGGAACCACTGATAGCAATTCTGCGCTACATCGTCCTGGTAAAGTCTCCTTCAATCTGCCACCAAATATAAGCATAATTTTCAGTTTTTAGGCTCATCGTCAACTGTCAACAGCGATAAGGCTGAGGCTAAGTCCCTACTGCGGGGATAGCTCAATAGGCGGGTGTCCTTCATAAATGTGAAATCTACTGTAACTATATTCATGGACATGAGATCCTGATTAGCGGCGTCCTGATGTCAACGAATTGGAATTTCGATGATAAATTCAGTACCTTTACCGGGTTCTGAGAGGCACTGCAATTTGCCGTTGTGTTTTTCAACGACAATTTGGTGCGAAATTGATAAACCTAAACCTGTGCCTTTACCTACGGGTTTTGTGGTAAAAAACGGGTCAAACAAACGTACAATGTGATCTTCTGGAATGCCGATACCGTTGTCTTTGATGCGAATTAAAATGCTTTTGTCATCAATTGTTTCAGTTTTAATAGTAATAGTAGGAAAGGTAGAATCTGCGGTATTTTTTGCTTGGCTGCTGCTTTCTTCCAAGGCGTCGATCGCATTTGCCAATACATTCATAAATACCTGATTTAACTGTCCGGGATGACAGTTTATTTGTGGCAGTTGTCCGTATTCTTTAATCACTTTAATACCCTGCCAGTTGGGTTTTGCTTTCAGTCTGCTGTTCAACATTAACAAGGTACTTTCTAAACCTTCGTGAATGTCGGCAGTTTTGATTTTCGCTTCGTCCGCCCGCGAGAAATTTCGGAGAGTTTGAATAATTTCTACAATGCGTTCGCATCCGGTCTGCATTGAATTGAGCAACTTGGGTAGGTCTTCTGCTAGAAATTCTAAGTCTATATCATCGGCTTGTTGCTGAAGTTTTGCTGGGGGATTCGGGTACTCTTCTCGATACACCTGTACGATTTCTAATAAGTCTAGAACGTAGCCTCGGACGTGGCAGAGGTTGCCGGCGACAAAGCCAACTGGGTTGTTAATTTCGTGGGCAATTCCTGCTAGCACCTGTCCGAGGGAAGACATTTTTTCGGTTTGTACTAGCTGCATTTGAGTTTGCTGCAAGTCGCTCAAAGCTGTTTGCAGTTCTTGGGATTTTTGACGATCGCGATCGGCGGCAGCGGCCCGTTCTTCCTCGACTCCGATCGCCCCGGCAATAATTCCGATCAGCTTGCAGTCGGCTTCTGTGGGCGCGATCGACTCAGTGTAGAGAAGGCACAGCGCACCCACGTAATTGCCGCCCAGCCGCACTGCTTGTCCTAGATAGCTTCGCAGTTGGTAGCGGATGACAGCGGGATCGGTTTGGGCGTAGATCGTGTTCTGCAAGTCAGGAATCGCAACAGCCCGATCGCTTCCTTTGCTGCATACGTCGGTGCAGATGTGGCCCTTGGCGCGATCGACCAGCGGGTAGTCAGGCGGCGCTTGCCAAGTCGCGATCGCCCGCAGGAGTTCGCCACCGACGTGGCTGTAGATGGCGCAGTTTCCGCCCAAAAGCTCCCCGGCTAAGGATGTCAGGCGCTGGATGTTGTCAGCGGCGTCGGTGGTGAATCCCAAAAAGCACTCGTTGATTTTGCTGAGACGGTACTCTGCTTGCCTGCGCGCCGTCATGTCGCGGGAGTTGATCACAATTCCTTTCACAGTGGGGTCTGCTAGCAAGTTGATGCCCACACCTTCGAGAAAACACCAAGAACCGTCAGCGCGACGGAACCGACCTTCTAGGGCGATCGGATCGCCTGGATTTGCGATCAGTTTTTCGCCGTCGGAAATCACCGAGGGCAGGTCGTCAGGGTGGATCAAATCGAGAGCAATTGGACCGGCGAGTTCATCGGGTTCGTAGCCTAAAACTCTTTCTACAGAAGGGCTTTCGTAAACAATGCGACCGCTGGCGTCGAGAATAGTAATGATGTCGGAACTGTTGAGAATTAGCGATCGCCACTTAGCCTCATTTTGGAACAAAGCTGACTCGGCTTGTTTGCGATCGGTAATATCCTCTACCATTTGCAAAATAAACTGTGGCGTTCCCTGACTGCTGTCGATGACAGAGGCGCTGAGGCGTCCCCACCTGATGCTGCCGTCTTGGCGGAGGTAGCGCTTCTCAATTTGATAAGCTTCGCGGGAGCCCGCGGCCAACTCTTGGCGCAACTGGCGCGAAACTTCTGCGTCTTCCGGGTGCGCGCAGTCGTCGAGGCCGACACCCCGCAGTTGAGCTTCCGATCGCTCTAACATAGCTTGAAATGACGGATTAGTGGCGATCGCAACACCTTCGAGGGTAGCGACTACCATGCCGATCGCAGCGCGTTCAAAAATTGCCCGAAACCGCTGTTCGCTGTCGCGCAAAGCTGCATCCGCTTCCACTTCCTGCGTGATGTCCCGCCCCGCCACTGCCAAACCTTTGCGCGAACCGTCGGGGTTGAACAGTGGCACTTTCCGCACTTCAAACAAATTGCTGCCGCCTGTGGGCAAGGAAACAATTTGGCGGCTGGAGGTAAGAGTGCCTGCTTGCCAAGTGGTTTCGTCGGTTTCCTGCCAAGTTAGCAGGATGTCTCTGACTCTCGGATCGGCGGCAATAGCGAGTTCGGCAGTAGTTTTACCCTGATAGTCTGCGGTTTCCCAGCCCAAAAGTTGCAGGGCGCAGTCGTTGGCAATCAGCCAGCGCCCCTCGCTGTCTGTGAGGTTGATCGCGTCGGGGACGGCGTTAATCGCGGTTTTCAGCCAGTATTCTTGATTTCGCAGGGCTGCTTCGGCGCGCTTGCGATCGGCTATTTCGGCGACGGTTCCTTCGTAGTAAAGGAGTTCGCCATCTTCGTCGCGAACTTCGCGCACGTTTTCCGAGATCCAGGTAGTGCTGCCGTCTTGGCGGCGGACGCAGGACTCAAACTCTTTCAGCGAGCCGTTTTTGCTGATTTCTGCCATGAAGGAAGCGCGGCGGGTGCGATCGGCGTAAAGGTTTTTTGCCGAACATTTTGCGATCAGTTCTGACGGGGAATCGTAGCCGTACATTCGGGCGAGTGCCTGGTTGGCGCTGAGATAGCGCCCGTCTGGGGCGGTTTGAAATATGCCTTCGGTGGCGTTTTCAAAGATGCTGCGGTATTTTGCCTCGGCTTGTTTGAGGGCTTCTTCTGCTTGTTTACGATCGGTGATATCAGATTGGACGCCGATGAAGTGGGTAACGAGCCCGCTGCTGTCGCGCACCGGCGAGATGGCGAGTTCGTTCCAGAAGGGCGTGCCGTCTTTGCGGTAGTTTTTCAGAACTACTTTGCAGTCGTGCTGTTCTTTCAAAGCCACGCGGATTTGCTCGACGGCAGCGCCATCGGTATCCGGGCCTTGCAGGAAGCGGCAATTCTGCCCGATTATTTCGCTGCGATTGTAGCCTGTAATCCGCTCGAAAGCCCCGTTGCAGTAGACTATAGGCTTGTCCGGCCGGGTAGCGTCCGCGATCGCGATGCCGTTGCTGGTAGCTGCCAGGGCGCGATCGTACAGCCTCCAGACTTCTTCTATTAAATTCGGTGTGCCGCCAGTACGAGTCGGCGATAGCGTTTCAGAAGGAATGCTTATATCTATCTGCATGAGTTTCTATAAATTGAGTTTAGTTTATTGTCTATCCCGACTGGCAGCACACCCTAGAGTTTAACAGAATTGCCTATTTTCCGAAGGCCGAAGTTAGAAGGCTATTATGCAGGATTTTGGCGGTAAATTTTACCTTAAAAATTTTGGCTTCCCTCGTTCTTTTTCCTGCTTCCTTCTGGTTTCCAAGGAATCCTACTTGTTAATTTATAATAGCTTGCTCAGCGATAACTCTATCTTTGGTATGGTTTACTTGGCAGAGTTTATGCGGCTTGCAGGTTGGGGCATTTATTTTTTCGATTGAATCATAAAAAATCTAGCATCTGGCTATAGTTAAATATTTTCTTTTTTATTTGCTGTTTAAAAAATTAACTTTTTATGAAAAAAGTCGAGGAAAAATTAATTTTGAACGAACACAGCAAGTTCCGAAATATCGTCGATCGCGAAAGTCGGTTCTAGGGCGAGACACTGAGCGCGATCGCCATATCCGTAAGCCGCCCAACAAACATCTATCCCAACATTTTTAGCAAACAGCAAATCAACCGCTGTATCGCCAACCATTAAAATTTGACTGTTATCTAACTCCGGGAACAGCGGTTTAATAATCGAGTGAAAAACACTCGGATTTGGTTTCGGAATTATTTGTCCGTTATCACCTAATATCAAATCAAAAAAACTGTGAATTCTCAAACTCTTTAGTAATAAATTAACAAACGTAACCTGTTTGTTGCTGAAAACTCCCATGCTCAATCCAGACTTGCTCACCAACTGCAACACTTGCTTTGTCCCGGTAAATAACTCTACCTGCTTTTCACCTTCCGTCCGATAATAAGAGCGGTAAGTTTCAACCCATTCTGGAATTGCGCTTTCCTCGATCTCGGGATGGAGGATTTTAAAACTATTTGGTAAATTGATGCCGATCGTACTTATAATAGTATCAGCAGCAGGCGGGATAATATTGAAACTTTTGAAAGTTTTTGTAAAGCAAAAAACAATAGCTTTATGAGTAATTGCCAAAGTGCCGTCGAAGTCAAAAATAATTAACTTGTACTGACTCATATTATTTAATAGATTCTATCTAGCAATCGGAGGTTTGCCACGATATAATAGCATAATTAATCTCTCATTTACCAATTATAAGTATAATTTTTCAACATTCAAGAGGTCAAAATGAGTGTCACCGAAAAACCCGAAATTATAGCCACAGATTTCCCAGACCACACTCAATTACCAGACTCTGACGGTACTTTTGTGAAAAACTTTCAAAAACATCCTCAAAGCATCCTGTTAACAACTTCATTTCGACCCATTGTTAGATCAAATTCATCCCGATGGACAATACTGCATCGGTCAAGATTCCGGTATTTATTGGCGGGTGGCCCAACCCCCGGAACCGCCAGAAAGAGTAGCCGAAGCACCTGATTGGTTTTACGTGCCAGACGTGCCGCCAACTCTTGACGGAAATCTGCGCCGTTCCTATGTAATGTGGCAGGAATTAATGCCGCCTCTGATTGTACTTTAATTTGTTTCTGGCGATGGCAGTGAAGAAAGAGATAGGACTCCTCGCCAGGGAAAATTCTGGATTTACGAGCGGATAATTCGACCTGCTTTTTACGGCATTTATGAAGTCACAAAAGCACAAGTTGAAGTTTATCATTTGGTAGAGGATCGCTTCGAGTTAGTCCCATAAAATCAGCGCCGACATTACCCGATCGCACAAATGGGAGCGGAATTAGGCATTTGGCAAGGGGTTTATCAGGGCGTAGAACTGCCTTGGCTGCGCTGGTGGGATGCCTCCGGGAATTTGCTGCCGGCCGCCGAGGAACGGGCATAACAAGCCGAATTAGTGGTAGAACAAGAACGACAAAGGCGCATAGAAGCTGAGTTGCG
This sequence comes from Microcoleus sp. Pol12B4, assembly GCF_036701385.1. Classification (NCBI taxonomy): domain Bacteria; kingdom Bacillati; phylum Cyanobacteriota; class Cyanophyceae; order Oscillatoriales; family Microcoleaceae; genus Microcoleus; species Microcoleus sp. Pol12B4. Next base: position 6,809 of record NZ_JAUBQR010000222.1, read on the forward strand.
AATTCAAGCTTTAGAAGCGCGTTTGCGAGAGTTAGAAGGACGGTAATTCGATTTTAGATTTTAGATTTTAGATTGGGGATTGGGGATGACTGATGATTATCGGGGTTGGGTTCTTCATAAGTCATTCGCAATTCTTCAATTCTTCAATCAACAATCTAAATTCCCATCAGTCGCAGGTTCCGGTAGAGACACGGCAATTGAGTGTCCCTAGGATTATCATGTGCTGTAAAAACCCGATCGCCTAGCAGCCTCCTCAGAAACGATATAAACATTCATCGGTTATTATCAAAAATTTGCGTATATTAACTTAAGTATTGCATCACTTTTTGTGTAAGTCCTATGGCACTAATTGTTCAGAAATATGGCGGAACCTCGGTTGGCACAGTCGATCGCATTCTGGAAGTAGCCAGACGAGTAGTAAAAACAGCACAGCTTGGCAACTCTCTCGTTGTCGTACTTTCGGCGATGGGAAAAACCACCGACGGTTTGGTTAAACTCGCCAAGGAAATTTCCCCAAATCCCAACAAGCGGGAAATGGATATGTTGCTTTCCACTGGGGAACAAGTCTCGATCGCACTTTTGAGCATGGCATTGCAGGAAATGGGACAGCCCGCAATTTCCCTCACCGGCGCCCAAGTCGGCATTGTCACCGAAGCCGCCCACACCCGCGCCCGAATTTTGCGAATCGATCCGAATCGGCTTGAAAGCCAGTTAAAAAGCGGTAAAGTCGTTGTTGTTGCGGGTTTCCAAGGCATAGCCGATGCCGGAGAATTGGAAATTACCACCTTGGGCCGTGGCGGTTCCGACACGACAGCAGTTGCCCTCGCTGCAGCGCTGCGGGCAGACAGGTGCGAAATTTATACCGACGTGCCCGGAATTCTGACTACAGATCCGCGCTTGGTTGCCGACGCGCAATTGATGGACGAAATCACTTGCGACGAAATGCTGGAATTGGCGAGTTTGGGCGCAAAAGTCCTCCACCCGCGCGCGGTAGAAATTGCCAAGAATTACGGCGTGCCCCTAGTAGTGCTTTCTAGCTGGAGTGACGCCCCCGGTACCCGTGTAGTGTCCCCACCCCCGCAACCCCGGCCTTTGGAGGGCTTGGAGCTCGCAAAAGCCGTCGATGCGGTGGAATTTGACTTAGATCAGGCGGGGGTGTCGCTACTGCGTTTGCCCGATCGCCCCGGCGTAGCAGCGCGGTTGTTTGGTGCGATCGCGCAACAAAACCTCGATGTAGACTTAATTATCCAGTCAATTCATGAAGGAAATACTAACGATATTGCCTTCACAGTGACGAGAAATTCGCTGAATCAAGCTGTCGCGGTTGCAGATGCGATCGTACCCGCGCTCGGCAAGAATTCTCGCCCAGAATTGGGAGAACCGGAAGTGAAAGCAGAAGAACGGCCAATAGCTAAAGTTAGCATTGCGGGTGCGGGAATGATCGGTCGTCCGAGGGTAGCGGCGCAGATGTTTAAGACTTTAGCGGATGCGGGGATTAACATTCAAATGATTTCTACATCCGAGGTGAAAGTTAGTTGTGCGATCGATGCCGAAGATTGCGATCGGGCCGTTGCCGAACTCTGCAAAACATTTGATGTTGCCAACTCCCCTATTGGGCTGCGTTCATCATCTCAAAAACCGCCCGCAGTTCGCGCCGTTGCGTTGGATCTCAATCAAGCGCGTCTAGCAATTCGCCAATTGCCCGATCGACCCGGAGTAGCAGCAAAACTGTTCGGACTTTTAGCCGAGGAAAATATCAGCGTAGACACGATCATTCAGTCGCAGCGCTGCCACAATATCGACGGCATATTAACTCGCGACATTGCATTTACCGTAGCACAAATTGACGCCGAAGCTGCTAAAAAAGCCCTCGAAAAAGCTGCCCCAGAATTTGGATGGGGCGAAGTAGCAGTCGATACACAAATAGCCAAAGTTAGCGTCGTCGGTTCCGGGATGGTAGCGCATCCGGGAGTAGCGGCAAGGATGTTTGAAGCGCTTTCCAGGCAGCAAATTAACATTCAAATGATTGCAACTTCCGAGATTAAAATTAGCTGCGTTGTGGATGAGGAACAAGCCGTAACTGCTTTGAAGGCAATTCACGCAGCCTTTGAACTTGCCGGGACTGAAAAAATCCAAGTTCCCGCCTAATATTTGTTTGCAGTCGGGAATTAAGATTGCGTCCGATCTGTTCTTGTATGGCGGTTTTCGGTAGGGACACGGCACTGCCGTGTCCTTGCAAATATCGCGGACACAGCAATGCTGTATCCCTACAAATATATTCGGGTTTGGACACCGTACTGCCGTGTTCATACAAATATCGATCGACAGTCAACATCGGAGTTTTGAGTGCAAATTTCACAGGATGAGGCTGTGTTAAAATGAAATTGGCGATCGAACTAAGGAATTTAATCTTAGTCCTGTATTAGTAGGGTGCGTCAGAACCAAAATCCTCGATCATCGCTCTCTACATCCGTCTGAGGCACCTTACAAGTCGATTGGAGTGTGACAATTGCGTAAGTGCTGTTAGAAAAGAGGAAGCTGTAAATATTCATTTATTCCTGTTGGCACTTCCTTGATTTCATCATACAATAAATTTTGACTTAATATTTCTTGCGCGATCGCCTCCACCACCGGTACACAAACCGAATTCCCAATTTGCTTGTAACTTTCACCCGCACTCGGATAACTCTTAAAATCTTCAGGAAAACCCATAAGACGGTAACATTCCTTCAGCGTCAATTTTCTCACCATATCTTGCTCAGGTATGTAGATAAAAAACCTGCCCGATGTCTCTTGCGAAGGAATAGTCGGGTGCACTCCATCTACCGAATAAATTCGATTAGGCTGTCTGTGAACCCTCGATAAATGTTCTGTATTTGGCCTCACGCCAGTTTTCCAAGTACCTTTGTTTCTGTAACCTACAAACAAAAGCCCCGAATCTTGCTTTTTCGGAGACTCAATTAAAGTATACTCGGATTTGTCCAATATTTCAAAATCTCCTGTCTCATCTAGAAAATCCCTAAGTTTGGGAGTCAAGTTGGTTTTAAGTCCATAAAAATTAAATTCTTTACCTTTAGTTGCAATAATAAATATTCTTTCACGATGTTGAGGAATTCCAAAGTCTTTAGCATTCAGCATTTTGTAATTCACGCTGTATCCCAAATCTTCCAGACTGGCAATAATTACTTTTAATGTATTTCCCTTGTCATGATGGATTAAGTGCTTGACATTTTCGAGGACAATTACTTGAGGTTGCTTTATTTTGATAATTTTACAAAGCTCAAAAAATAGCGTGCCTCTAGTATCTTCAAAACCTAGCTTTTTGCCGCAGATGCTAAAAGGTTGGCACGGAAACCCGGCGACTAAAATATCAAATTCTGCTAAATCGGCGGGATTGATGTTACTGATGTCTGCAAAAGGAACCTCACCGAAATTTTCTGTGTAAACTTCTCGGCATTTACTGTTGATTTCGCAGGAAAAAACGCATTTAAAGCCAATTTTTTCAAACCCTTGTCTGAAACCTCCTATTCCGGAAAACAAATCTATAAATTTCATTATTGCTTAGCTTTAATACCAACAAATTATATATACAATAATAACCGAATTTTCATCATATATAAGTGATCGATGACTAAAAAAACACAATACCCAGAGCCCCGAATTATTGAAAAAGTCAGGGATCTAACAGCGATCGCGTCTTAAGTTCACTCATCAATTTCTCTGTCGAGCCCGATCGACTGTGGCATAGGAGCGATCGGCAAATTGCAGGAATTGTCGATCGCCCGAAACTTTCCCTCGCATTCAACCAACCAACCTGCCAAACTTGTCCCGCAGCCGACTAAACTAGAAATAGCAAAAAAAATATAGCTATTGTCTACTTTCTTTCACCAACCATGAGTCAAACCTTGGAAAATCTCACCGCAATCGATGACAAGCTATCCAAACGCCACATCGACCTCGATCCCGGCGGCTACTTCATCATTTATCTCGATCGCGAAACCAGCTTAATTTGTGCCAAACATTTCACCAACATCATCGACGATAGAGGCCTCGCAGTAGATCCCGAAACTGGTAAACCCATCCCCGCCCGTGGCAAAGTAGAGCGCACGGAGGTCACACTTTTTACCGGCAGAACCGCCAAAGAACTTTGTGTCAAAATCCTAGAAGAAACCCGCCCCTGTCCGGTGACAATGTTAGATCACGCGGCTTATCTGGGACGGGAATTTGTGCGAGCAGAAATTGCATTGTTGAGCGATCGAGAATACGTTCAAGATTAGTGCAGCCCTGCCTTAATTTCTGGACAAAACGGCAACAGATCGAATTTATCAGCACCCGATCACGAAAAACCTTGATACCAGAAATAAGTCACCATCGGAATCACTGTCGCCAAC
>NZ_JAUBQR010000421.1:0-1804 GCF_036701385.1 Microcoleus sp. Pol12B4
TAATTGTTATTAGTCAGTGGTCATTAGTCATTAGTCATTAGTTAAGAGACGCTTAATTAATGACTAATTACCAACTACCAACTACCAATTACCAATTACCCATTACCAACTACCAATTACCCATTACCAATTACTAATTTATGGCTGCTAGTTATTCCTTTGATATTGTCAGCGAGTTCGATCGGCAAGAATTAGTTAACGCTGTTGACCAAACAGTGCGGGAAATTCAAAGTCGCTACGACTTGAAAGATACCAAAACTACCGTAGAATTGGGCGCAGAATCAATTACTGTCAATACGGACAGCGAATTTACTCTCGATGCGATTCACACTGTTTTGCAAACTAAAGCCGCGAAGCGGAATTTATCTTTGAAAATTTTTGATTACGGCAAAGCTGAACCTGCTAGCGGCAGTCGGGTGCGTCAAGAAATTAAACTTAAAAAAGGAATTAGTCAGGAAATCGCCAAACAGATTACTAAGCTAATCCGCGATGAGTTTAAAAAGATTCAAGGTTCGATTCAAGGCGATGCAGTGCGGGTTTCTGCTAAGGATAAGGACGATTTGCAGTTGGTGATTCAACGCTTGAAGCAAGAAGACTATCCCGTGGCTTTGCAGTTTACCAATTACAGGTAAATTTTTGAAAGCTAAGTATTGGATTGTCGGTCGTGCGATCGCATCTTTGAGTGCTATAGAACTTGCCTTGCGCTTGCTGGGATTCGGAAATCCTGCCTTGCTGCAAGCTGATGCGAATGCTGGCTATATATTTGCACCAAATCAACTTGTATATCGCTTTGGCAATAGAGTTGAGTACAATCAATTTTCTCAGCGTTCTGAACAAATCGATTCAGGAAACCCTGAAGATACTCTCAGAATTTTGATGATAGGAGATTCGGTTCTCAACGGTAATAATACCACCGATCAGCAAGAAACTATTCCAGAATTATTTGAAGCGCGTTTGTTGGGCATAAAAAAGCAAGTTGAGGTGCTGAATGCTTCTGCAGGTTCTTGGGCAATTGGCAATCAATTGGGATATATTCGCAAGTTTGGCACTTTTGAAAGCGATGCTGTGATTCTGCAAATTGGTACTCACGATTTGCTACAACCTCCAAGCAGCAGCGCGGGGGTGGGAAATGACCCGCTGATGCCGAATCGTAAACCGTTATTGGCAATTCAAGAAGTGTTTCAAAGACACATTATGCGCCAATTTTCAAGGGTTTTTGTATCGAATTATCCTGCGGCGGGAGTGCGGGTGTCGGAATCACAACAGTTTATGGAAAATATGCAGCGATTTGAGCAAATAGTTGCTTTGGTGCGAGCTAAGAATATTCCGTTGTTTGTGTTGTATACTTGCGATCGAGCGGATTTACTGCCCGTACCGAATCAGCCGAAGTTTAAATCCGAGTTTGTCGCTCGGCTAAAAGCTTTAAAAATTCCAGTCATAGACACTCATGCAGCCTGGTCAAAATTGCCGAAAACGAGGGTAGAAAGTTATTTTCGGGATGGCGTACACCCCACAGCCCTAGCTTATGAATCAATAGCAGATTTAGTGTTTCAACAGTTGTGTATACAGAAAAAATTGGTGGCGTGTGGCGGGAAGAAATAAGCTGCTTTATAGCCGAAGGAAGAAGCCCGATGGAAGCGCCAAGAAGGAAGAGGTAATTCCTGAGAACTGGCACCTGACAACTGAAAACGGGTTGGTATTAAATATCTAAACCCGTGACTGTTAAGTCGGGAGGATGTTCGACAACAAACTGGTAATATAACTCTTGCTTTGCTTGCGGCGGCAGAGACATTATCCATTCTAG
>NZ_JAUBQR010000223.1:0-11195 GCF_036701385.1 Microcoleus sp. Pol12B4
TAATAAATCCTCAGCATTTAAGAAATTGGTTTGCTAACTGTTGCTGTTGTACCTCATAACAGCGGAAAACGCTGTAATTAAATCCCCAGCCATGAAAACCGCGTCAACTCTCCCAATTGTTTCGGCTACTTTCTGGAGATTTGCTGCTGTCATAGGCATCAATTGATGGTCGGAAGTGAGGAGAATTTTGAGCGCACTTCCTGCTGCTGGTGTGGGAGAAAGAGTGAAAATTTTGCTGCTGACAGATGCGCCGTCTTTCCTTTCGCTGGTGACTCGATAAGGAATGCGAACACCGGGCATTAAATTGGGGACTTCTGCTTCGTGGCGCCAGATGTGGCGGACAATTGGATTGCTGTCAATTATGCTTTGTTTGATTTCATCGGAAATTCGCGAGTCTTTGTCTTCGCGAGTGCGGCTTAGCTTAGTAGTATTTGCCGTCACAACTTGATTCAAATTTTCGCCGTAAGCAACAGTGTTGCGAGTACCGACAAACTCGGTGAACCAGACAACTCGCACCGAGTTTGCTGTTGGGACTTGCAGAAACGGATCGGTTAAAAGCTGAGGTTTGTTAAGGTAAGATTGCATCATGAAACCTAGCAAGAGGACAATCAAAATCAAAACAGCAAAAAACCAGGGATTGCGAGAAGAACCTTGAGAAATTTCTACTTTATTGGGCAAAGGCGTTAACATAAGTCATTAGTCATTAGTTGTAGGGGGGGTTTCACCAGCCAAACAGAACCACCCCCAAATACATATAAACCCGTCCCGCCAACTTTAAATTTTAAACTACCAACCTTATCAAAAAGTTAAGAAATTAGTAAAATATCTCACATCTAACAAACTTCAACCATTTTTTCACACCTTCTGATCTCTCCATTCTCTTTCTCTCCTACCTCTGCGCCCTCTGCGGTTCATTTTTTTAAATTTCAAAAATGATTGAGACTTGCGATATAACCTTCTTAACACCCTTCCTTCAATCTAAAATCTAAAATCTCATGACCCGCCACCTTCTCAAGGCTAACTGCAAAACCGTACACTTGGGCGGTTTTTCTCCGAATATCGAACCTGCTTTAAGGGTGGATTCGGGCGATCGCATCGATATCGAAACCTATTCAGGATATTATGTTGCTGACAAAGCGCCGCCCGAATTTCTGACGCCGGAATTTTTAGATATTTGTCAGAATTTGCCTCCCAACCGCAAAGTTGGCCCAGGGCCCCACTTGCTGACAGGCCCGATTTATGTTAACAATGCCGAACCGGGAGACGTTTTAGAAATTCACATTGAGGATGTTTACCCGAGTTTACCAGTAGGATTTAATGCAATTCGGTCCGGGTGGGGAGCTTTACCGGAGTATTTCTCCGAACCTAAATTGCGGTTTATTCCGCTAGATTTAGACCAAAAAATTGCTGAATTTCCCGCAGGTAGCGGCATTCGGATTCCCCTGCATCCTTTTTTTGGAATTATCGGCGTTGCCAATGCAGAAATTAACCGTTCTTCTATTCCTCCAGAGCGCTACGGCGGCAATATGGACAATCAGGAACTCCAACCAGGAACTCGGTTATTTTTACCTGTTTTTCTGCGCGGCGGTTTACTCTCTATCGGCGACGGACATTCGGCACAAGGAGACGGTGAAGTGGACGGTACTGCTATAGAAACTTCGATGAACGGGACTATTCAAATTATCTTACGCAAAGATTTATTTCTGATATTTCCGTTTGCTGAAACGCCCACTCATATTGTGATTATGGGATTCGGTAGAACATTAGATGAAGCGTTTGAGATGGCGGTAAAACAGACGGTTTATTGGCTGCAAAATTTTGCGGGTTTCAAAGAGGAAGATGCTTATGTTTTCTGTTCGCTTGCAGTAAATTTTCGGATTACGCAGGCTGTCAACAATCCCCAAAAAGGAGTTCACGGAATGATGCCCAAGTGTATTTTGCCCGAGGTGAAGATTATTGGCCACCGAGTGTGAGGTAAGATGATAACACGCGATCGACCAAAAAATTAGGATCGCGATCGCACAAACTACACAAAATTGTCACTGCTGTGGTCGATCGGGATCGCGATCCTGTTGACAATTAAGCTTAAAATAAGATAAGTTACCAGTTCTACCTAAATCGAACTCAACATGAAAAACCAGACTGATGATGTTGCCAAAAAAGATTTAGTCGATCGAGCTTTTGAGAATACAGCAATACCCGATCCGACAGCGTGGGTGCACGAACATTATTTTCTGGCTAATTTCGCCGATACTCTGGCACACATCCAAGAACATATGTCTGAAGACAGTTGCGAAATCGGCGAGAATGGTGACTCGGGAGAGGGGATATTATCGATCGATGCCAAAATTAGAGATATGTTGAGAGCTACTTTTAGCGACGACGGCTGGCAGTATGTCGAAAGTTTATTGTGAGTTTGGTAAAATCCATAAGTATTTGTACGTTCATAACTTTAGAGCGTAAGTTATACCAGTTTAAAAAAAGAATCCAACTTGAGGCCGGTGATCTAAACCCTTAGATCATGCGTTATTCCCAATTCTTTAATCTCAAATATCAAATCTCCAATAATATCAGTTTCCTCCCCCAAGGCAGACTCGCAACTAAGAGTAGCTACGTGCATTTCCACCCCCATTTGAAGTAAATTTGACGTATTGTGATGTAGGATACTTTAGATGGGGGGGAAATTACTGTCGCTAGGAATTTCAATTGAGCGCAAAAACGCCGCACTTTCTTCGGGCAAAGCAGTATTGATAAACATCCCGCTGCCCAACTCAAACCCAGCTTGCTTGGTGACTCTGGGAATAATTGCGATATACCAGTGAAAGTATTTTGTTGCCCGTTGGGCGATCGGCACCGATCGAATATTATAGTTGTAATCGGGATTGTTCAATCCGTAATAAAACTTAGCCAGTACAGTTTTCAAAGTATCAGCAAGATCCGTAATTTCCGCATCAGTAATTTCATCAAACGAAGAGGAATGCCGGCGCGGAAAAATCCAAGTGTGAAACGGTGAAAGTGCAGCGTAAGGGATAAAAGCCACAAAATGTTCACTCTCACAAATCACTCTTTCCTTCGCCGCTAATTCATCTTCCAAAGTCCGGCAAAACAGACATTCTCCCGTGTCGTCAAAATATCTAATAGCTTCGTCGATGCGGCTGCGAAATTGGCTGGGTACAACGGGCGTCGCTGCTATCTGCGAGTGGGGGTGTTCGAGAGAAGTTCCGGCAGTTTCGCCGTGATTTTTGAAAATAATAATTGTTTCAATGTGGGGATTTTTTCTAATTTCTACATAGCGCTGGCGGTATACTAAAAGTATGTTTTCAACTTCTTCAACACTCAACAAAGCTGTCGTCAAATCGTGTCGCGGATGTTCGACAATTACTTCGTGAATGCCGATTCCCGCCATCGTGCGGTGAATTCCCGATGATATCCTCATCCATTTGGCTGTCGGGGAGAGGGCGGGATATTTGTTGTGAATTGCCCGGACTTTCCAGCCAGTGCGATCGCCCAAACGGCAAGTTTCTAAGGTTCCGTCTTCCTCATTACCCACACAAAACGGGCAATCGGCACGGTGGGGTGGCACTGCTGCTGTCCACTTTTTTTGGTTAGCGAATTGATCCGGTCTTGTCGCCCGTTCGGTGGCGATGATTACCCAATCTCTGGTAATTAGATTTTGTCTAAGTTCAGACATTTTCTTACCTTCAGTTTCCGGGTCAAATTGTCTCTTATTTTAGATACATGATTTGTGATTTGTCATCGCTTTATTGTAAAATCTTAATAAATCTTGACTTTTAAATTTCCGGCTTGTAGTCTGCTAGATACCCGAATTATTCAATAATTCTGGTGTCTAAAGTGGGTAAAGCTAATATCAGTTTGAACAAGTGAAAAAGAATTATAAAATCGTTGCTAAATCCCAATCATCCGCGTGGATCAGCGGTTAAAAATTCTCACCAAGCCATTCCCTCCCCCTCGCCAACAACTCGTCCAAACTTTCGATCGGCCAAAACCGCACCTTTCCATCCAGCGAACCAGTTATTAAAGACTTCCCGTCCCGACTAAAACAAACACTCCAAATCGGACTTTTCAACTCCACAAAATCTGCCTCACCTTTGAGCAAATTGCCCTTATAGCCGCTAAAGTCCGCCAGTAAACTCCCCTGCAAGTCCCACAATTTGGCTGTGCCGTCTTGTGATGCAGTGGCGATCGTATCTCCTGTCGGCCTAAAACTGACACTCCATACCGAGTCATTATGTCCGGTGAAAGTCACCAAGCAGTTGCCATGCAAGCCCCACAATTTGGCGGTACAGTCATCTGAGGCAGTAGCGATCGCATCTCCGGTGGGGCTAAAACTCACACTATTTACACTGCCATTATGTCCGGTGAATGTTACCAAGCAGTTGCCCTGTAAATCCCACAATTTGACTGTGTTGTCAGATGAGGCAGTAGCGATCGCATCTCCCTGCGGGCTAAAACTGACACTTGTTACCCAGTCATTATGTCCGGTGAATGTTACCAAACAGTTGCCTTGCAAATCCCACAATTTGGCGGTGCCATCATTTGAGGCAGTAGCGAGCCTATCTCCTGTGGGACTAAAACTAACACTTATTACCCAGTGATTATGTCCAGTGAATGTTACCAAACAGTTGCCCTGCAAGTCCCACAATTTGCCGGTGTCATCATTTGAGGCAGTAGCGATCGCATCTCCTGTGGGGCTAAAACTGACACTTGTTACCCAGTCATTATGTCCCGTGAAAGTCACCAAACGCTTGCCCTGCAAGTGCCACAAATTGGCGGTTTTGTCATCTGAGGCAGTAGCGATCGCATCTCCGGTGGGGCTAAAAATGACACTATTTATCCCGCCCTTATGTCCGGTGAATGTTACCAAGCTGTTGCCCAGCAAGTCCCACAATTTGGCAGTTTTGTCAGATGAGGCAGTAGCGATCGCATCTCCGGTGGGGCTAAAACTCACACTTCTTACCGAGTCATTATCTCTGGTGAAAGTGACTAAGCAGTTGCCCTGCAAATCCCACAATTTCGTAGTTTTGTCAGATGAGGCAGTAGCGATCGCCTTTCCTGTGGGGCTAAAACTGACACTTATTACCGAGTTATTATGTCCGGTGAAAGTCGCCAAGCAGTTACCCTGCAAGTCCCACAATTTGGCGGTGCCGTCAATTGAGGCAGTAGCGATCGCATCTCCTGTCGGGCTAAAACTGACACTACACTGATGATGTCCGGTGAATGTTACCAAGCAGTTGCCCTGTAAGTCCCACAATTTGGCGGTGCCGTCATATGAGGCAGTAGCGATTGCATCTCCTGTGGGGCTAAAACTGACACTATTTACCAAGTAATTATGTCCGGTGAATGTTACCAAGCAGTTGCCTTGCAAGTCCCACAATTTGGCAGTTTTGTCATCTGAGGCAGTAGCGATCGCATCCCCTGTGGGGCTAAAACTGACACTTCTTACCAAGTCATTATGTCCGAAAAACTGGCGTCGTTCGCGGATTTTAGCAAGAATCATCTGCAAAACTAATAGAGGATTGGTAACGGGATATTCGGAAACCTGCGGATTATCAGGTATCCACTTCTTTAAATCTTCTCCGGCTTTGATAGCTGCCCGCAAGGCTTCTATTTGCTTTCCATCCGACTGAAAAAGATTTAACGCCATGCGTCCAGCTTCTTCGATTTTAATAATTTTCCTGACTTCTCTGCGGATTTGTTTGAAGAATTGGTTAGATGTTCTCAGTTCTTGCCGTTCATCAGCTTGACTGGCATCTAAAAAATCATTATCCTGATCGCTTAAACGTTTCCCCACTTTCCACTGCAACGCATCATCCAACGCTTTGCCACGCAACAGTCGGGAAATATCTTGACGATTTGAGGCTATCCAAGCGGCGAAGTTTTCCTGGTAGGGGCGGAGTTTCGCTAATTCTTGCTGTACCCAATCGAGGTTAAATATTGCTCGATAAATAGGGTTGTAAACTTGCAGTTGACCGTGTTTTTTAACAACTAACCCCGATAACTGTAACTCCATTTGGTCGGGACTGTTATCAGCGGCGACCCCCCCCTGCCCCGCCTTGCTGAGGGGGGGAGTAAGATTGTCTTTTTCCTCCTCTGCTAAGGGAGGATTAGAGCTATCTTTCTCATCCCTTATTAAAGAAGAATTAGTGCTATCTTTCCCCCCCCTCAGCAAGGGGGGGTTAGGGGGGGTAATAATTTGCTGATAGATGCCCAGGAGTTGGCTGGTAAGCTGTTGGTTGCTGAGGATGCGATCGCGAATTGTTCCGAGGTGTTCCGGATTGTCGTTTTCTTCCCAATTGTTAATAATGTAAGCTTGTACCAGTTTGGCAATGTCAGGATTGCTGGTTTCTGCTTGTTCTAGGACAATTTTACAAAGTTTTTGAGTCAAAAAAGGCTGTCCGCCCGTCCAGTCTATAATCTTATTTAAAACCTGAATGGGACGATCGATTTTTCCTTCTAAGCCTTTCGCTAAAGGTGCAGCTTGTTCATGAGTAAAACCTTTTAATTCAATAGCTTGACCGATATTAAAGGGGGTGCGTTTTTTATCTTGAATCAAATCTGAAGGTGTTGCCACTCCCAACAGACAAAAAGTGATGCGATTGTAGTCTGCATTTTGAGTACGACGATTGTAGCAGCTTCTGATAAAAGCAAATAGATCGTCTGCCGAAAAATTTAAACTCAGAACGCTATCGATTTCATCAAAAAAAATGACTATTTTTTCGGAAACCTGCGACAGCATCACCGATTCAATAAACTCGCGCAATCTACGCAAGGGAGACAGCCAATTTCGTTCGTCCAACCAGCTTTTTAAATTAACATCAAGGTCTAGTTCATAAGCCCAAGTATCAAGTATATTAGCATACCACTGTTCGGGATGCTCTAACTTCGTCTCGTCGCCAGACAAGTCAATAAAAACCGATACAATGCCTTCGGCTCGCAGTCGCTTGATAGTTTGAAGTGCTAAGCTAGACTTACCTATTTTGCGAGAATTGAAAACATAACAAAGTTTACCTTCCAGCAACGCTTGATAAAGCTGACTATCAGCTTCTCGCGTTACATAGGTTTGGGTATCTTCTGGGAGAGTTGATTCAGCTATATATTGATAAGTCATAGACGCACCGAGAAATATTTACGGTACAAATCGCAGCGGGGAAAACAATTATTATGTTCCACTCGCACCAATCCCATACTTTCTAACTTAAATATTTGATGAGTTTCCAGCATTGCGGGTTGAGTTTTAGTTACGACTTTTCGGTAAACTTCTGCGAGTTCTGGACAGAGTTTGAGCTTCCCTAAAAGTTCTCGCAAGTGATTAATAAAGGGACTTTCTTCAGTAGGTGAAATTTCCAAAAGCTTAGTCAGAGAAGATTGAGGAGTTTGCAGGTAAGCAAAAGCAGTTTGCACCAGATAAGGATAACCACCAAACATTTTCATAAGTTCTTGAATCTCGTCTGTACTCCGCCAATTGTGTCGATACTGCCGCGCTAACTGCTGCACTTTTTCCAGGGTAAAATCTGGCAAAGGTACAGTCAACCCAACACCCGCCAAAGGGGATGAGTTGATATCAAGAGAACTGTAAACTTCTGTAGCGTGAACGACAATTAACCTGATTTTTTGCCAGATTGCACTGCGGCGATCGCTCATTTTAGCTGCAACATTCCACCCACGCAGTAAGCGACAAAAATCAACATTAAAAGTAGCTTGCTCAAAAACCAGGTCTACTTTCTCTAATACCAGTACCAAAGGTTGAGAAAAATCTTTGAATAAATACCTTTCTAAATATTTAGTGACGTTAGGGTTAATACCGCCTAAAGAGTCATCCCAATATTCCACTAATTTATTCTCCAACTCTAGTAAGTCGCCCAGAGTAACACACAACCACTGCAATAATTTCCGGTAATCCCCCAAAACTTCACTGTCAGCTTCCTCAAAACTGAGGAGTTCAGTTTTGTAACCTTCTTGCGACGCGCGAGCGAGAATTTTATCCACCAGTAAAGTCTTGCCCATTTTTTGAGGAGCTTTAATCCGAATGAGTGCTCCATTTTCTAAAATTTTATCATAACATTTATCTTCGCAATCGCGCTCTACATAGTAGAATTCAACTTGTTCGGGATTGTCAGGGGAACTTTCACAAGTGGCTTTTAATTGCTCGCTAAGTAATTCAGGTTTATACTTGGCAAATAGCGGGTTTAATTGATCACGCTGTCGGCAACGTTCGCCCTCTTCATTTTTAAAACCAAATAATTTGCAGATATTTGAAATATGATGTCTGACACTTGATTCTGTGATGTATAAAGATTTACCGATATCTTCGTCGGAGTTCCCTTGCAAAAACAGCTTTAGTACCTCATGCTGTTTGGGTGTTAGCCCTGTTGGATAAATGGCGTCAAACTCTTTTTGATTCATGATCCGCATACCTGCCTTAGCGCTTTACCTACCACTCTTACTACATTTACCAGAGTTGTCAGCTTCAGCCCGGATAGCCAGTTTAATTTCACAAATTGACAAACACCAGCTAATTTGTGAAAATTTTTTCACAAACCCTTCAACTCCATTGTCAAAAAAATTGGTAATTCCCCGGCAATTGACGACTTTGTTAAATTTATTTGTCAATAAATAATTATTAACAAAGTTAGTTTATTATCGAAATTGTAGAGATTGGAATTAACTAAATGAAAACTTTAAAACGGCTGCACCAGAACAAGACTACATCAGCTAAAAAGGTAAAGCAAGTGAAAAAATCGGACAATTCAAACATTAAGTGGTCGATCAAGGAAGTTGTAGTACCGATCGCGATCGCCCTAATTCCCTTAGCAACAACGTACATCACCCCTCAAAATACCCCACAACCGCCAAATCCACCGATCGAGCACAGGACTCCACCGTCACCATAACATCGGATGCGATCGCCCTTGCTAAGCCAACTGCAACTGCACATTCTGCAACTTGCAAATAGCTTTCAACACTTGCCCCAACAAGAGTGATCGCTCTGGGTCAGTCAAACTCAAGTCTGGTAAAATCTGATAAGTGCAAGGATTGCCCCGCGTCAGATACACAAACTGATAGTTACGTCCATTCGTCGTCAATCCCCAAACAGACGATTGCTGCTGCAAACTTTTATAAGCATAAGTCAGCAATTGCGGCAAACCGGCCCAAGGATCGCTCGCACTATTTTTCGCCTCGACTACCAAAATCCAAAACTGTGCCGCCGCGAGTTCTGCATCCGGCTGATTTACCGCTAAAATATCCAAGCGCCCTTTAATTAAAGTATCCCCATCCTCAACCTCGATGGGGATGCTATCTTCCATTGTCAGCACCACAGGAACTTTAAAAAATTCCGTTAATCTCATTAATGGTGAAAGCACTAAAAACTTAACCAGTTTTGCAGAAACTTTCCCTGCTTCTAGATGGCGCCAAAAGTGATTACCGATTAGCAATAATTCCTGCTGTTCAAAATCCGTCAGAGGTTCCAGAGATAAAAATTCAGCAAAAGAGCCTCCTATTTGTCTTTCGAGTTTAAGAAGGCGGCGAACGTCATTTAGAGAAAGCTGGCTTGCTTCTAAATTTTGCGTCATAGCTTTCATTTAATTAAATTTTACTAACTACCTAATTATAGCTGAGATAATTTACTAGGGAGTACAATTTAAAAAAATCTAGCACAATAATTACTAAGAATAATCAAGCATTAAATAGGGAAAAAATACTCTGGATCTGCGTTAATCGGCCTTCATCGAGTAGCAAAAAAAGAACAACCTCTCAACCTCTTACAAAATTACCCAAAGTCTTAAGGAAAATAAACATACTTTTGCCCCAACTTATGCAAACAATAGTTACAAAGACTAATTGAAGTTAAAGTTAAAAGCAATGTCACAAGATACCATCGAATCAATTCTTCATGAAAAACGCCTATTTCAGCCGCCTGCTGAATTCTCTCAAAAAGCTCACATCAAAAGCCTAGAAGAGTACCAAGCCATCTACGACAAAGCCAAAGCTGACCCCCAAGCCTTCTGGGCAGAACTCGCCACCCAAGAATTAGACTGGTTCCAAAACTGGGATACCGTGCTCGACTGGCAGCCGCCTTTTGCTAAATGGTTTGTCAACGGCAAAATTAACATTTCTTACAATTGTCTCGATCGCCACTTAACCACTTGGCGCAAAAATAAAGCCGCCCTGATTTGGGAAGGCGAACCCGGAGACTCCCGCACCCTCACCTACGCGCAACTCCACCGCGAAGTCTGCCAAATGGCGAACGTCATCAAACAATTGGGAGTCCAAAAGGGCGATCGCGTCGGCATTTATATGCCCATGATTCCCGAAGCTGCGATCGCCATGCTAGCCTGCGCCAGAATCGGTGCAGTACACAGCGTTGTTTTTGGCGGTTTTAGTGCAGAAGCTTTGCGCGATCGGCTTAACGACGGCGAAGCAAAACTCGTCATCACCGCAGACGGTGGCTTCCGCAAAGATGCAGCAGTTGGCCTCAAAGAACAAGTAGACAAAGCCCTCGCCAACAACGTCACACCCAGCGTTACCAACGTTATCGTCGTCCAGCGTACCAAACAGCAAGTGCACATGGAACCCGGGCGCGATCTTTGGTGGCACGACTTGCAAAAAGACGCCTCCGCCGACTGCCCCGCCGAACCAATGGACAGCGAAGATATGCTGTTCGTACTCTACACTTCGGGCAGTACCGGCAAACCCAAAGGAGTCGTCCACACCACAGGTGGCTACAACCTTTACACCCACATGACAACCAAGTGGATCTTCGACCTCCAAGATACCGATGTCTACTGGTGCACCGCAGACGTAGGCTGGATTACAGGCCACAGTTACATAGTCTACGGCCCGCTTTCCAACGGCGCGACCACAATCATGTACGAAGGTGCGCCCCGCGCATCCAACCCAGGCTGTTTTTGGGATGTGATCGAAAAATACGGCGTCACCGTTTTCTACACTGCGCCCACTGCGATCAGAACATTCATGAAAATGGGCGAACACTTGCCGAATGCGCGCAATTTGTCCTCTTTGCGGCTGTTAGGAACGGTCGGCGAACCGATCAATCCCGAAGCTTGGATGTGGTATCAGCGCGTAATTGGCAACTCGAATTGTCCGATCGTCGATACTTGGTGGCAAACAGAAACCGGGGGAATTATGATTACCGCTTTGCCCGGTGCAATTCC
>NZ_JAUBQR010000224.1:0-11174 GCF_036701385.1 Microcoleus sp. Pol12B4
GAAGGGGCGCTGGAAGTTTTGCTCGTGTCTGCAGTTGCGATCGGGGCTGGTATAATGCTCGATCGGCAATCTAATTTAGTTATTCTGGATTTTTTCAAATAGAAATTAGTCGAGCGTACTCAAGGAATTCAAACTAAACAAACGAAATGAGCAAGAAGAAAAAATGAATAACCTTTTTCCTTCTTGCTCCTCCTCAAACTTTTACTTCAGATACCACTTTAAAAAAAATGCAACTGTAGGTTAGCTCCAAATCAGTAGGTCATCTGTCCTTCCCAATTCTTCAATCTAAAATCTAGAATCTAAAATGGTACGACGGATGTCTTCTACTTTTATTCGCTAATAGGTAACACTATCTCAAATTCACTCCCTCCCCCCAAAGTAGAATTCACATTAATTGTTCCGCCGTGGGTTTCGACTACAATCTGGCGGGCGATCGCCAATCCTAACCCAGTGCCTTTTCCTACTGCCTTTGTTGTGAACAGATGGTCAAAAATCCGCTGTTTCACTGATTCTGTCATGCCCGCACCGTTATCGGCAATCTGAATTTTGATGTGCCGATCGCCCGACTTACTGGTACGAACTGTGATACAGTGTGGATTTGCTTTAAGAGCCTCGAAACTGCGTCTTTGGTTTGATTCTTCGAGGGCATCGATCGCGTTAGCAAGCAGGTTCATAAAGACTTGGTTCAGTTGACCGGGAAAGCATTGGATGGGGGGGAGATTGCCGTAGTCTGTGACGACTTCGATCGCAGGATGGTGTTCGTTGGCTTTCAGCCGATGTTTCAAGATCAAGATGGTGCTGTCAATGCCCTCATGGATATTAAAGGGAACTTTGTAGTCTTTATCGGCCCTGGAGAAGGTGCGGAGGCTGGTGCTAATGCCGCGAATGCGATCGCACCCCACTTTCATCGACAACAGCATCTTTGGCAAATCTTCTAAGGCATACTCTAAATCTATATCCTCAGCATCTTCTTCAATTTCATCGCCGGGATCGGGCAGTTTTTCTTGATATAATTTTAAGTGGCCAATCAGATCTTTGATCGTGGTCATTGCTTCCTCAATATTGCCGTTAATAAAGCCGACAGGATTATTGATTTCGTGGGCTATTCCTGTGACGAGATTGCCCAAGGCGGACATTTTTTCGCTTTGGACAATCTGTAACTGTGCTTGCTGCAAATCAAGGAGCGATCGCTCTAATTCTTGTGCATAAGCTTGAGATTGTTGGTACAATCGAGCATTTTCTATAGAGATAGCCGCTTGGGCGCACAAAAGTTGGATGACTTCAGTGCGATCTTCTGTAAATGCACCAATTGTCAAGTTATTTTCTAGATATAGCAACCCGATTAATTTACCTTGATTTAAAATTGGTGTACACAGCACACTTTTGGGCTTTTCCTGCATCAAATACGGATCGGCAATAAAATCGTTTTGTACTGCTGCATTATCCAAAACGACAGTTTTCCAAGTCCGCTTAACATAGTTGACCACAGCAGAGGGAAACTCGTTGCTGGCTGACAGCGGTACAGATATTGAGATGACATCTTGATTGAAGGAGGCTACAGCTTCGATGGCGAGATTCCCATCCTTAAGCAACAGCAGAACTGCTTTTTTCGCCCCGGCATTTTCCATCACCACAGACATCAGGCCAGCCAGCAATTTTTCTAATTTAATTTCACTCGATAGAGTTTGGGAGGCTTTGAGAATAGCCGCGAAATCGAGGGTTTCGTAAATATTGTTGCTGCTCGATAGAAGTGTTTGGAATCGAGGTAAAATAGACGACTTATTGATTGGGTGGAGGCGGGCTTGGGGGATTACAAAACGATTTTCTCTTGCCTGCAATATGGGAGCAAGAAGTTGGGGATAGCGTTTTTCTAAGTCATCGATTTTGGCTTTCGCACCCCAGCGAGCATAACAATAGTAGGCTTCTTGCATATAAGCTTGCGCCACTTTTTCTTTGCCCCAGTCGAGGTAGAATTTAGCTGCTAGTTCGTTAGCGAGAGCTTCTTCTTGGATGTATTCGTTTTCTTTAGCTCCGACGATCGCACGATCGTACATTTCAATAGCTTCTGCCCTCTGTCTGGCAACTCGGTATTTCTCTGCTTCTACCAACTGCCACTTATGCAAATAATTCATGGGGGCGTGTTCTGCCCAATACTGCAACGAAATTTGATTTTCCTGAACTCGTTGCCACTGCGTTTCTAACTCAGCCTCGGATTCAGGAGTGGCCAGGGCTATGAGTGAGTCATAGAAATATAAACCAGCTTCGGAAGTAATTCCTACGCTTCCCGCTAGATACTGTCTTGCTCGATCGACATCTACCGAGGCCCGAGCAATGTCTCCCAGCAGGAATCTCAAGGTCGCCCTGTACAGATAGAAGCTGCAGAGTCGGTACAAATCATTAGTGGCAAGCGACTGAGAAACCAGCTTCTCCTCATAGCGTTCCTCTTCAAAGGAAATCTCAAACTTGTTTGGATTACCCAATAAAAACAGCGTTGTTTCCCAATAAATCGAACAATAATTTGCCGTCGTTAGTTGGTTGAGGTCGAGTAATTGCTGACGGTATGCCCTAATTAGGGGATCGAGGTCTGCTAAAGGTTGACCGCACCAGTAGGAATGTAGACAAAATCCATGCCCATTAAACCCGACAAACTCTAAATTTCCTGTTTCTAATGCCGCTTGATAGCCTGCCTGAAAAATGGGGAGGGTTTCCCGCAAATGCGATTTGCGATGGTACAAACAGAGTCCGATCGCAGCAAAAGTTGCAGGGCGAATATTTTTGGCCTCCGCCCTACTGCCAAGACGATAAGCTAATCGGCAAAATTGATCGGCTACCGTCACATCTTGTAGAAAGTTGTTGAGAAACATCCCGTAGCAGCTATAGCTATAAGCTGAAGTACGACTGTTGCCATATTGGATAGATAAATTTACCTGTAAGGCAGTCACCAGCGCAAACAAAGACGAACCAGCCAGATAACAAGCTGTCGCAATACTTGCCGCCACTTGCATCGTGGCCAGTTTTTGGGCATCCACCATCGCTGGCAGCTCAAATAACTCTTCAATAGGTCGATCGCCGATCGAGCTATTAATTTCCTGCACTGCTTGCTGAATATCTTCTGATGTAGGGCTATCGGGCAATTCTACTTTTAATTCTTTGAGACTCAACAAACCGATAGCAATTCCTTCTAAAAACTTGTTCTGGGACGATAATGCCTGAATTCTGACGATGTAAACGCTCACTCGCTCTAGGGGAGTTCTGGTATGATGAATCACAGTGTCAATCCACTGATTCATCTGGTCAAATTCACCACAGAGTGAAGCCACTTCGGCGGCTATTTCGTGTAAATTCAAGGTCATCTCGTACTGCCGTTGCCAAGCGCTATCTCCAAGCAAATTTAGCCCGATCGCAGCATACTCGCGAGCAGCTTGATAAGCAGTAGCGCCTCTGGCTTTGCGGCAAGCCGTGAGGTTTAGTTGTGCCAATTCATCGCGTTCTGTTTGGTCTTCAATCAGCGCAATACCATAATTCAACTGATTGACGACTGAAAAAATTTGCTCTTCTATAGCTGCAGGTGAAATTTGCTGGATCAGCAATTGTCCAATCTGATAGTGAGCAAGCGATCGCTCTTGTTCGGGAATTAAAGAATAGGCAGCTTGCTGAACGCGATCGTGCAAAAACTTGTAATTCACCACCTCCGAATTTTGTGTTTCCTCCCGTCTTTCTCGCCCCATATAAAACTTGTAGACTTCACTTTCAGGCAAGATTAACCCCTCTTGCAAAGCCTTCCACAAATCCGCCGCCGTTTCCGTTTCCAATTGCTGGGAGACAACTGCCAAAGTCCCCAAATCAAACTGATTCCCCACACAAGCAGCCAACTTCAAAACATTTTGAGTCCCTGGCGGCAATTTTTGCAACTGCAACGCCATAAACTCGACCACATCATCCGTCAGCGCTGCCTCCCGAACTCGCACAATATCGCACTGCCAATAACCAGCAACCCGGTCAAACTCAATCAGCCCATCCTGATGCAGTGCTTTGAGAAACTGCGTTGCAAAAAAGGGATTTCCTTGGGTTTTTTGTGCCGCCAAATCAGCCAAAGGTCTTGCCCAAGATCGATCGCAATTGAGCGTATCAGCAACCAAATGATTTAGACTTTCGGAACTCAACGGTTCCAGCGTCAGAGTATTCACCGTCGCCCCAGCTTTTGCCATTGCATCCAGTGTCAGCATCAACGGATGTGCTGCAAATACTTCATTATCTCGGTAGGCACCAATTACTAATAAATAGCCGCTTGCTGACTCGGCAACCAGCAGTTGCATTAACCGCAGCGAGGCAGAATCAGCCCACTGCAAGTCATCCAAAAACATCACCAGGGGATGTTCTGGTTTTGTGAACACGTGAATAAAGTTTTGAAACAGCAAATCAAACCGATTTTGGGCCGCAGTTCCTGATAATTCTAGTGCGGGCGGTTGTGGGCCAATAATTTTTTCTAGTTCGGGAATTACTTCAATAATGACTTGTCCGTTATCGCCCACTGCTTGCAATATTTGAGTTTGCCAGTTTTGCAACTGCTGGTCACTGGCGCTCAACAATTGTCCCATTAAATCTCGAAATGCTTGGACAAAAGCTGAGAAAGGAATGTTGCGGTTAAATTGGTCGAATTTGCCTTTGATGAAATAGCCGCGCTGACGGGCAATTGGTTTGTGAACTTCATTGACAATTGCAGTTTTGCCAATCCCAGAAAAACCCGCAACTAACATTAACTCACAGCCTCCACCCTTTTCTGATTCCTGCTGGGAAAAACCTGCTACTCGATCGAATGCTGCCAGTAATTCGGCCACTTCGGTTTCGCGACCGTAGAGTTTTTCGGGTATGAGGAAGCGATCGCCCACATCCCTCTGCGCGATCGTAAAACTCTCTATCCTACCGTTTTCTTCAAGTTGCTTCAAACAAAATTCTAAATCGAATTTCAGTCCCAACGCACTCTGATAGCGGTCTTCGGCATTCTTTGCCATTAATTTGCTGACAATCTCCGAGAGTACCGGCGGGATTGCGGGATTTATTTCATGCAGTGATAGCGGTTGTTTGGCAATATGACAGTGTACCAATTCCATCGCATCGTTGGATTGAAACGGCAATTGTCCCGCCAGCAATCCGTAAAAAGTCACGCCCAAAGAGTAAAAGTCTGTCCGGTAGTCAATCCCCCGATTCATCCTTCCCGTTTGTTCGGGAGACAAATAGCCGAGTGTCCCTTCCAGCACGTTAGGATTCATCAGGGTTTGAGTTTCCCTTGGCAGCAAAGATGCAATACTAAAGTCAATGAGTTTGACTTGTTTTGTTTGCGGATTAATTAAAATATTGGCTGGTTTAATGTCTTTGTGAATTATCCGGTGGCGGTAGAGTATATCTAATGTATTGCTCAGGTCGATCGCTACTTGCAAAAACTCGCTCAGAGTCGGGGCTGTTTCCCCTTGTTCCATCCATTCATTCAGAGAAATTCCCCCAAAGTCTTCCATTACCAGCGCATAGCTGTTGTGGTAGGTTTCCAAGCTGTAGGTTTCGATGATTCCGGGCAAGTTGAGGTTTTTGGCGATCGTGTACTGATTGCGAAATTGCACCAGTTCGCTGAAGCTGGGATACTCGTTCCGCAAGACTTTGATGGCTACGGGCTGTTTGTCGCCAGTGCGGAAAGCTCGATAAACTAGGGTGCGAGTTCCTGAGTAAAGGCGATCGAGAATTTGATAACCTGTCAATGTAAAATTTATACTTGCCATACTTTTATTCTTCCCGTCCCCAGCGGGCTATTTCCACATTAGCAGAAGCCAATACAGTTTCCAAGTCCCGTGATTGTTATTTTAAATCAAGATGACATATATCGCTCAATGTTTGTGATGGGTATCACTGAAGTAAGGCAGTTTAAAAACTGAGCAATTCCTATTTTTATTAAAAATTAAATAGCCTCATCCATATGGGAATAGTGAATAATAAACTAACGCAGCCGAGGCCGATCGCACTTACGGCTAATTCGCGATCGAGATTGAAAGCTTCTGCCAGCAATGTAGTACCAAAAGCAGGAGGCATTGCCATTTGCAGCACTAGCACAAGTCGCGGCGCGCCCGCAATCCCAAAAAACGTTAATCCCGTGCCAATTACCAAGGGAACTAACAGCATTTTAATCGCCAGACAAGCCAAAACTTGTTTGAGGTTGTGTAAGGAATTCAACTTGCTCAACTGCATCCCGATCGTAATTAAAGCTAAAGTAATTACAGTCCAAGCGCCTGTTGTTAACAATTCTGCGATTTGTGCCGACAGCGGCAAGCTGCGCGAGACAAATCCTAAACCAAAAGCCCACAGTGCCGGATTCAGAAAAATTGCCCGCACCGGACCTAACCAACTCTGAGGGCGATCGCTTTTACCGCAGTGAGAAGCAATAGCAACTCCCAGTATATTGATTCCCATCGTAGTGCCTAGCAAGTCGTAAAACAACGCCCAGGCAAAGTGTTCCGAACCTAATAAGGACAAGGTGACGGGAATGCCTAAAAAACCCGTATTACCCACCATCGTTGCCAATAAGAAGCTACCTTGAGTGGGCAAACTCCAAGCGGTGGTGTGTTCCGGGCTATTTTGGGCGATCGGATTAAGAGTCTTGAAACGTTCGTCGCCGACACCGAAAATTATCAAAATCCCAGCGAGTCCTCCACCTGCTAAAATGGCCGCCCAAGCTATCAGCGGCGCCATCCAAATAGCGCCCGACAAATTGGCGCTGCGGATAAAAGCAACAATGCTCAATGGAGTGCCAAAGAAGAAAAGAAACTTGGCTAAATATGTAGAATAGCTTCTCGGTAGCAGGCGGCCGATAAAAAATCCCAACGCCACCCATCCGATCAGATTTAGATAAAGTTTGAGCAGCGGATTTTCTAAATAAACCATGATTGACTAAATATTTACTAAACGCCTTACGCAGATCCATTACTTTTGACAAAACAGCCCACCTTTAGCCTAGCGCCACAGTTTTCCCTGGCACCGCAGCGCTAAATATTAATGCTTATTCAGCTTCGCAGATAATTTTCCACACAGGCCTTGACATCCACAGAAGCGCGTGTCATGATTGAGTTGAGGAAAAAATCAACATAGGTCAAAACTATGGCACGGCAAGCAAAACAATCATCTCAAGTCAAAAGTTCCAGCAGCCAAGCAGCCTCCAATACTCGCACCAAGTTTACCCTCTACAATTTTGCCGGAAACGCAAAGGCTTTCTATCTAGTCGATCGCATTAATTTAGAAAGAAAGCCCGGCGATACCCCAGAAAAATCCGTCGCTCACAGCATCATCATCATCGACCGTTCCGGCTCAATGTATTATGACTTAAAACCGCTGAAAGAAACCCTAATCAAGCTTTTGACCTTAGACGAGTACAACAATTACCAGCTAATTGTCAGCCTGATTTCCTATGCTGGCAATGGGGACGTAATTTGTCATTTCCAGCGAATTCCCATTCAAGAAGTGCTGAAGCTTGACTCTCCATACATCAAAGAAATTCAAAAAATCCACACGGCTGGCTCTACCTGCATATCGCAGTCGATGCAACTCGCTAAATCTCTGGTTAAAGCGGGAGAAATGACAGCGATCAATTTGCACACAGACGGCTATGCAAATGACCCCAGTGCCAATTCGGAAGCTGCAAAACTGGGGGAAATTTGTGAAGAACTCAAAGACATGGATGTGTTTGCCAACACGATATCCTATGCCTGTGCTGACTTCAAACTTCTCTCCAAAATCGCCAACACATTATCGGGAAATTGCATCCGCGCTGGCGAAGTCAAAATGGTTTATGATGCTCTTTACGACAGCACAAAACTGTTAGGTAGTTCCGTTGCACCTGCGCTGGAAGAACCGTTAATTAAGGAATATGATTATCAAGTTTTTGTTTCCAAAAGCGGCAAGAAAATCAACGGTTCATCGAGCACGCTGAAAATCTGCGGGCTGAAAGCAGACGATCGCGGACTGTTTTACAAATATCAGAAAGTCGCCAAAGATGAGTATGACAAACTAGATGTTCCCGTTGCTCAAACTGATGAGTCGGTGTTTGCTTTTGCGAAAGCTAACCTCGCTGACGGCAATTTAAATACGGCTAAGTATGCGCTGGCGAGCACCTTCGACGCTACTTTGACGGAAAAACACGCGAAAGCTTTGACAAATGCCCAAATAGCTGAGTTTACGGAAGATTTGGAACAGGCTGTTTTTGCGCCTGAGGTGTTGAAAAATCATGAAATTGGCGATCGGGTAAAAGTTAGCGCTAAAATTTCCCTGCTGGAGTTGATCGAGATATTGGAGGAAAACAGCAACAGCATCATCATCAACTTGAAACACTTGCAAGAAAATTATCAGCGAAAAGGTTTGAAGCGAATTGAGGGAAAGCGAGACGAAAACGGCAACCTTGTCAAGCCTTGGCTGAAAACAGAATTCTTGGATGGTGGCGAATACGTGCAAATGGGTTCATTTGCCATCAATCAAAATACCGCTACCATCAATATGCTGATTACCCGAAAAGCTAAGCTGGTAAAAGTTGAGGATGAAACTTTAATCGCAGAAGTGGCGGGAATTCTAGTTACAGACCTCAATACTTTCAACAATTATACCATTGTCAGCGACGGCGAAGTTAATATTAAGTCGCTGCGAACCAAAATCAGCAGCAAACCAGTGTTTGATTTGCTCAAAAAATGCGGTGTCCTTGAAAAAGACGGTTCGCCCGTGCAAGAATTTGACTTCCGTTCAGAGTACGATATTAAGTTAGAGACTTTGCCCCTAGTGCCTTTTGACGGGCGTTACGGCAGCCTGGACGGAGTGTTTGAGGAACTCGCAGAAATCAAAATTCTCTCCAGCATTCTCTCGGCTCATTTGAAGGAGGAATCCGAGGCTTATACCGCAGAACAATTGGAAGAATTGAAACAGCATTATCTGTCAAAAAACCTTTACATCAACTTTCCGACGACGACGGAATACACAGATTTAAAAAGTGCGATCGCCAAGGGTTCAGTAGATTCGCGAGTCAGCTACAAAATCGACATCGGCAGCAGAAATATCCTTAACTTCGGCAAATTGCACTCTGCCAACAAATTTCTCGATCGCCTTTATGAGGCTTACCACAAAAACACGGGCGAAAAGCTAGCAAAACCGACATTTGACATCACCTTAGATGAGCCTGTTGTCTTCGCACACAAAACGCTGTCATCCCGAACAAAAATCACCAAAGTTGACGACTTGATGAAACTGATTTTTGATGAGTTTTTGGGGTTGGAGGATAACGGAATTGTTAGCGCTACTTTAGCCAAAGTGGGTGCAGATAGTTTGCTGCGCCTTTTGCAAGCCAAATGGCAGGGAAAAGATGTCAAGCGAGACGAATTTGTCGCTGCTTTAGCTAATGCCAATGAGCGACTGGAAGCTTACGCTGAAAAAGTGTACAGAGAAAAAGTTTCACCGCTGGTTTTCTATATCGGTTCTACCGGACTTATCCCGGATGAAATGGAGGCAAAAGCGGCGACTGCTGAGGAAATTAATTCTAAATACGGCAACTTGCAATTTTCTAAAGATGAGCAAGAGGGGATTTTTTTTGAAGTGGGAGACTGCATTATTAGCGTGTATGCTAAGAATGAGTATTTCACGGTAGGGAAGTAGCAATTAGGGTGGGCATTATTTGCCCACCTTCCTCAAATATGGGTGATTGAAATAAACCGCAAAGGCGCAGCGGTGGCGACTAGGAAATAGGTAGATGGGACAAGTGTTAGGTTGCCAAGACGAAAAGAGCGATCGGAATCGTTCGGGTTTGTAACTTTCCTTTCGTGTTACTTTTGCGAAAGTTTATCCTGTGGTAAGATAGATAACAATGCTCTATAAAAAATCTAGTAGCCAAATTCTCTGCAATTAGGTTACAATGATATTATGCGAATTCTCATACGGAGGGCAAACCAATGACACAAACATTATCAATGTCTGTTCTCTATAAAAACTCTCGGCGATCGGTTTCTCAAAACGTTTCGTTCGAGAAAAAGGTTTGCCCAGTTGGTGGAATGAAGAACTAGACAATAAACCCGTCGCCGTCCTAGAGGGTGCTGGTCATATTGCCCAACGTCTGCACCTAGACCTCAAGAGTCTTTTAGCCGAGAATCAGAAGCCTCAGTTTAAGCCCTTACTTCATACCAAGTTCAAGTACCATCAACAGGATAAAGCAGACGTACCTGATGTTGCCCCTCAACTTGCCTCACGGGTTGCGGAAGTCGTAGCTAATACTATAAAGATCGAATTTCAGCCCATCCCATCCAATCCTCATCAAGTTCGTTCAGAGATAGTTGCCAAATATCCTCAAGTCACTTTATACAGCTTACTCGATTACTGTTGGGAACATGGTATCGCTGTTGTCTATTTTAAGAATTACCCTCAAAATACCCGCAAAATTAGAGGCATGATCCAATGGCAAGCCGATCATCCCGTGATTGTCTTGAGTAGTGGTAAGACACAATCCGTATGTCTAGCATTTGATCTTGCCCATGAACTGGGTCATCTTGCCCTTGGTCATATTCAAGAAGGTATTTTGATTGATGATGATATTAAGCAAGACTGTAATGATCGAGAAGAAAAAGATAGCAATCAGTTTGCAGTTAAACTGCTAGTCAACAGTTTTGACAACTCCGTCGGCAAGAAAAAATTTAAGAATGCAAAAGACCTAAAGAATAAAATTACTCAACTTCTTCAAAGTGACTCAACTATTGATCCATCTGCATTAGCTTTAAATTATGGCTGGTACAATAAAGATTATTTTGCATTGTCTATGGGATGTGTAAATTTAATCGATTCTGCTAAAGAAGGACACAAAACTATTAACCAATTTTTAGAGCAGCATCTAAATTGGGAGGAATTAAGTGATGATAATGCTGATTACTTAGACCAGATTTTAGAAGAATAGCTTTGTCTGCTTGTATCTATTGCATCGATAATGACATCATCAAAAAGCTTGCTACCTTCCAGCTATTCGATAATACTCTTCAATTATTTGATGCTAGTTCTGAGCAAGTTAATATCCTAGAGACTGCACAATATAAATTTCTGGAGTTTAGACTAAGAAAAGCTGGCTCAGTTAGAAACTGAGGCATAAAAAATTCATTGGGCAGCCAAATATATGT
>NZ_JAUBQR010000225.1:0-8334 GCF_036701385.1 Microcoleus sp. Pol12B4
ATTTCCGACTCGGAATGAGCTGTCAAAAATAGCACGGGGAGCTTGCTCCAGCGCAAATCGTTGCGAACTGCCAAACACAGCTCGATACCGCTGTAACCTGGCATCTCCACATCTAAAATTAGCAAATCCGGACAAGTTGTTTCGAGTACCTCCCAGAACTTTTCGGGATCATCCAATGTTGTTACTTGAAATCCCCAAGGTTGTAGAATCACTTGCAGTGCAGCCAAGAGTTGCACGTCATCGTCTACCACCATAACTTTTGCTTCAGCAGGGCCAGTCTGGTCGAGTAGTTGGGCGACTGCTTTGAGTATATCTGCTGGGGGGATAGATTTGTGCAAAAAGCCGGAAGCTCCCAAACGAGCAACTTCTATTCGATCGCTCAATTGATTGTGTCCGCTAAAAACCATCACTGGAATTTCGGGCTTTTCACTGCGGAGTTCGGCTAGGAGAGAAAGTCCGTTTTCCTGAGATCGGGAAAATGTCAAATCCAGCAAAATCGCGTCGGGAGGCTGTTGAGAAATTGCATTTCTTGCCGCTTGCGGAGAGTTAGCGACTTCTATCAGGAAGTCGGAACCGGATGCTACTGTTTTGAGTTGATCGCTCCCAAAATTATCATCATCAACAATCAGCATTCGGCGCTTTTGGGAAACTTCAGGAACCAAATCGCCTTCTGGTTCGAGTGACGGGTGATCGAATATCTGTTTGAGCTGATGCAGAAATCCCTCAATCTGCTGAGCCGTCCCCGGTTTCAAGATGTTTTCAGCCTTGAACAAATGTTCTATCTGGCGCGCAACTTCCGAACCTTTTGGCAGGCCTAACGTTCCCAAAGAACCGACTAATTTGTGAGCTTGGGTCTGGGCTGCCTCGCGCAGTTCGCCTTCCAAGCTTCCGTTGTTCAGTTGAGCGATCGCGCGATCGAATATCGCCACCTTTTCTATAAAATTAGCTTTTAAATTTCCCCGCATTTGGGCAATCGCATTCAAGACTTTGAGACGGCGCTCGTCTTTATTTAATTCCTGGCTCGACCCGTTGGATTCAGTAGATAAAGTCTCTTGAGTTTTAGCAGTTTCTGCCGTTTCCTGCCCAACTTGTTGGCTCTCAATCTCCTCCGGCAGACTTTTGAGCCGATAGCCCAATCCGTATACGGTTTCCACTAAATCTACTGTCATCCCGGCTGCTTTCAGCTTCTGCCGCAGCCCCTTGATGTGAGCAGTAACGGCTTCTTCTTGAGGAAATTCGCCGGCCGACCAAATGCGATCGAGGATGGCGCTGCGACTGAAAATGCGCCGAGGATTTCTCAGGAAAAGTTCTAGCAAATTGTACTCTTTGGGAGTCAAGTGCAGCACTTTTTCGGCATAAGTTACTTCCGTAGTGTCCGGGTTGACTTGCAGTTTTTCCCAGGTTAAATTTGTACTCGACAAAGTTGCCTTACCCCGGCGCAGCAAAGCCCGAATTCGAGCGATTAATTCTTCAAGATTAAAGGGTTTGACCACATAATCGTCTGCACCCGCCTCTAAACCTTGGACTCGATCGTTGCTGCTATCTAGCGCTGTCAGCAGTAAAATCGGCATTTGGCAGCCGGACGATCGCAATTTTCGACACAAACTAATGCCGTCGAGTTTAGGAATCAGCACATCCAAAACAATCAGGTCGTAATCGTATGCCTGCACCAAATGCAACGCTGTTTCACCGTCGGCTGCCGCATTCACATTGTAATTGTGAGACTCCAGCGCTTGAGTCAGCAAACTGACTGTAACTGTGTCATCTTCTACCAGCAGGATTTTCATAAACGTCACCTGTCCTTCCAACTATTATTGGAAATTTTTGTCGGTTTTTGGGGCTAATTAAATAGCCTTTCTACAAATGAATTTAACAAGTCCCCACCTTCAGTATAACAAATAGTATTCTTGAAATAGAATAATTGTAAATTATTATTTTGATTTTATGTGTTTTCCTCTGGTAATATTTCATTAGATTCGGGCTGGGATTTTATGGCTTTTTGGACTTCAGCGCCTGCTGAATTTTTTGAATCAGATATTGCGAGGAATCTTGATGTTTAACTACGTCTTCCAACTCGGAAACTGCTACTTCGGCGTGTTCTATCTCTTGAACTAAAGAATCAGTGGTAACACTTTTTATGACTCCCAAAGGTTCTTGGATAGCGGTCAATGAATTGAAATTTTTTTCCGCTATTAATTCTTCCAACTCTAGCAGAGCCATTTCTGCGCGATCGATCTTGATCGTCACGGATTTAGCCACATTAGCACCCGCTCTTGCTGCCTCCGTGAGTTCGTGAACTCGAAGTTTAAACCGGCTGGCAATTTGCTCCATTTGAGTCCCCAATTCAAAAGTTTTACTTGCCAGTCTGCCAATTTCTAGACTCACTTTGCTCAGACCGCTGGGCTGACTTCCCATTTGATTGGTAACTACAGCCACCTGTACTGCTAAATACCTGACTTGTTCGATCGCCTCCCGGATGGTTCGGGAAGTGCGGTTAACCGTTTCTAAATCATTAGCTATTGCTTTGCCGACGCCTAAAATTTTATCTGTATTGTTGCAAATAGAATTAGCCCCTTGAAAAGTAGCTTGAAACGCTTGGCGACCTTCCGAAGAAATCAGTTTCGCAATTCTCACAAATCGCTGATTCATTTGAGCAATTTCTTCAGCTTGTTTGACCAGTGCCACTTGCTGGGAACTAGGATGGGTATGAAACTTTTCTGCTTGACGTTGGTGGATTTTCAAAAGCTCATTACATTCGTTAAACTTAGCCTGCTCTTGTTGAATTAGCGCCAAATACTTGTGTCTTTCTACTCGGTATTTTTGAATAATTTTGTTAGCTTGCGCTAACAGTTTGGACTGGGCAATCACCAGAGTATGAACGTCCAAAAGGCGGTGGCTTTGGTCTTCCATTACCACAATAATCGGTTCATGAATCAAGTCTTTGTGCCTGTTGAAAGACGCTTGGACGGCATCATCAACTTTCCAGTTTTCCGAAAGCAGCAAAGGCGGAATTCTAATAAAATCTAACAAGGCTCGAATCGGGTGTGACCCGTAAAGTTCTACGCGATCGGGAAAACTCATTTGCTCTCGAAATTTGACGCGAGAAATCATGCCCAATACCTGTGATTCATGAGTAATAATGACTCCCGGCAGGTCGGGTTCTTGCTCAAATCTTTCAGCCACTACCTGTCCTAGAGTTGCAGCGCTCACTTGGAAGTCGTGACACGGCAGATGTCCGATCGTGAAATCGGGGGTGAGTTGAGTTGGATTGCTCATTTACCCGGATAGTGTTAAGTACAAGTTAACAAATTATATATTAATATTATACTGGAATAAGATTGTTGAAAGTAGTCAACGACCCAGCACGGAAGTGACTGGGCTTGGGGCCTAAAACTTCATTTTCAGTTGACCACCCTGAGACCTTTGATGTCTAGGTTTTTTGAGTAATGACACCAAGCGGATGCGTAGCTAGTTCCCTGTTCTGTCGTTAAGGGTTAAACATTTTTATTTGGGTTAAGGACGTGCCATTAGGGGAATCAGCTCAGAAAACAAAGGCGCGTGCTAACTTCACCCCAGCAATGGGAGTGGAATTGCTTAGTTTCCATCAACAACCCGGTTCACAAACACAACCAGAAGCGATCGATTATACAGCCGTATCCCTTCCCCCCGTTTCCTCCTACCGCTTTCGCGCTCCTAAAGCGCTGGAGCGCGGGTCACTCGCCCAGAAGAAAGATGAGAACTATAGGGAGAAATTAGCTCTCTGGCTCCGAGGCCTTCTATTAACTACTTTCTGACTACTGTCATCTCAAGTCTGTTGGAGCGGCCGCGCCTGCTGTACCCCAGGTTCCGTCGTCACAACAGGGGCATTCATATTTTGTTCTTTAAAACAACCGGGAAAATATCTAGATTGAAACCAAAAACCTTAAATCGGACTTTGCCGCTAGCAACCTTTGAGGCTGCTTACCAGTTGTTACAGCAAATGGCTGAAATCCCAGGGGCGATTTGGCTCACCGACGATGCGATCGCTGATTCTCAAAATCTGGAAAATTCGTCGGAAAGGTTTGCAGCAGTGGTATCAGAGCATTTTAGCGCGCTGCTGCGGGGTAATCTATTAGATGAGTTCGCAACAAACGGACACAAGCACAGCGAAAAAAATCTCCATTCGCAATTGAATGTGCAGTTGACTTTTGACCCCGGGGCGATCGCCAATTTCCTGTCTCCCCTCGCAGACAAACTCGCAGAAATAACGGGTGCACCCTCGTGGAAAATTGACATTCGCGCCCTCAAACAAGCAATTAAAAATATACAGACCAACTCGGCCGTTCTTCAAAGCGAATTCACCCTAAATTTGCTGGATATTCTCGCTGCAAATGCCAGCCCAAATAATCGCCTGCCCCTACACAGCAAAATAGAAAGAGAGGGAAAATCCGCGCCCAAAGTTATAGCTCCAGAAACGATACAGAGCCAGATTCCCGAAGCCGTCAATCAATTACAAATTGTCAGTCCCTGCATTTCATTTTGTCAGCCAGTAGAAGATGCTTTGCAGCAGCAGCTTGAACAAGAGCGACTTTTGAATCAGGTGACAACTCAAATCCGTCAGAGTTTGGAATTGCCTGTAATTTTGTCAAAAGCAGTCGAGCGAGTGCGAGAGTTTTTGGAGGTCGATCGCCTGTTAATTTATCAATTTGAAAAAGTACCAGCGCCGCACAATGGCGAGTTAGCTAAAGAAATACCTGCAGCCGTTTCTGGGTCTGGTGAAATCCAAGAAAATTCCGGGTCTTACTTGTATGTAGGTCGCATTACCTACGAAGCCTTAGCCAACGATGCTATCTCGTCTGTATTGAATTTTAGTGAAGACGCGCAGTGTTTTACCAATGGAGTCATTGACCGAGAGAAATATCGCAAAGGTTTGGCTTTGTGCGTTGCGGATGTGGAAACAACTTACTCTTCGCAGCCTTGTTTTTTAGAGTTGATGCGGCGGGCGAAGGTGCGGGCGAAGTTGCTAGTGCCGATCGTAGTTCAAGACGACTTGTGGGGGCTGCTAATTGCCCACCAGTGTACTTTTCGGGAGTGGGAAGAAAGCAAAAAAACATTTTTGCGACAAATAGCAGAACATTTGGCGATCGCCATTTACCAAGCCGAACTTTATGCACAAGTCCAGCAGCAAAAGCGCACCTCAGAACAGCGCGTAATAGAGCGAACGCAAGAACTGCGCGATGCACTGGTCGCAGCCCAGTCTGCCAGCCTCGCCAAGAGCGAATTTTTAGCAGCTATGAGCCACGAATTGCGGACTCCTCTCACCTGCGTCATCGGCATTTCCGACACGCTGCTGCGGTGGTCTTACGGCAAAGTTGGCAGTAAAGAAGTGCCGGTGCAAAAGCAGCGACAGTACCTGCAAACTATCCGAGACAGCGGCGACCACTTATTAGAATTAATTAACGATATTTTAGATTTATCACAAGTAGAAGCGGGAAAAGCAATATTAAAAAATAGTGAATTTTCACTTTCTAAATTAGCTTCTCAGAGCCTGCACGCCCTCAAAGAAAAAGCTGCCGCTAAAGGCGTGGAACTGCTGCAAGAACAGCGGATAAAACAAGAGTGCGATCGCTTCATTGCTGACCCGCGTCGCTTAAGACAAATTCTCTTCAATCTTTTAGGAAATGCGATTAAGTTTACTCCCCAAGGCGGGCGAGTCATCCTGCGAGTTTGGGTAACAGAAGATAAAAATCGAATGTCGGCAGTGCGGCAGCCCGGTACTGCACCTGCTGGCAGTACCGCTGTTTTTCAAATCAAAGATACTGGCATTGGAATTCCCGAGAATCAGCGATCGCTTTTGTTTCAAAAATTCCAGCAGTTGGATTCCCCCTACCGCCGCGAATACGGTGGCACCGGTCTGGGATTGGCTTTAACTAAACAGTTAGTAGAGCTTCACGGTGGCGCGATCGAAGTCAACTCTAAAGTTGATGTCGGATCTACTTTTACCGTTTTTATACCCATCCAAACTCTAACCAAAGATGACTCCACAAAATTAACCTATGAAAAATCTAATTCATCTTTACCGCTGTATTCTTCCTCCTTGCGCGGCAGTCTCGTGCTCGTCGAAGAAGATGAAGAAACTGCCATGCTGATTTGCGATATCCTGACAGCCGCAGGACTGCAAGTGGTCTGGATGATTGAAGGTTCGGCGGCGGTGGAACAAATTGAACTTTTGCAACCGAATGCTGTGATTGTCGATATGCGTTTGCCCGGTATGAATGGCTGCGAAATAATTGACCAACTGCGCCAAAAACGCGCTACTGAAAATATCAAGATTCTAGCTTTAAGCGCTAATGAAATTCCGCCCGAGCAGATATCTTTCGTGACTGCCGGAGCTAACGATTGTTTGGCTAAACCGATTCACCCTGAGCAATTGCTGGACAAAATTATTTCTTTAATGGCTGGGATTGGTAATGGGTAATGCAATTTTAGATTTTAGATTTTAGATTTTGGAATGACTTATTGGATATGGGTTGGGATATGGTCTACAGTTACATTCTTTTTTTTGAACTGGTATAATTTGTAATTCCCAATTACCAATTCCCCATCCCCAATTCGCCATGATTAATTGTCAAATTCCTACAGGATTAATTGTTTCTTGTCAAGCACCTGCTGATTCGCCGCTGCACGCTCCGATCGTAATTGCGGCAATGGCTCGAACCGCCATCAATCGAGGTGCATCGGGCGTGCGGATTGACACTCCGGCTCACATTGCAGCGGTGCGAAAACAGATATCTGCTCCCATAATTGGGATTTGGAAGCAGCAATTGCCGGGATGCGAGATTTACATTACTCCTCGGTTTGAAGACGCGCAGGCGATCGCCACTTCGGGAGCCGATATTATCGCCGTTGATGCTACTCTGAGAAACCGTCCTGCTGACGGCGAAGACTTAAAGAGATTAATCGGGCGAATTCACAGTGAATTGGGCAAATTAGTGATGGCGGATGTAGATACAATAGAAGCTGCGATCGCGGCAACCGAAGCTGGTGCAGATACTGTAGCAACTACTCTTTTTGGCTATACTGCCCAGACGGAAAATTTTTCGCCGCCGGGATTTGATTTGCTTGCGGAAATGGTAGAAAAGCTTAAGGTTCCCGTTATCTGCGAAGGCGGGATATCGGGGCCGGAAATGGCTAAAAAAGCCTTGGATTTAGGAGCGGCGGCTGTTGTTGTCGGGACAGATATTACTGGGATCGATCTTAAAGTGACAGCCTATAAGTCGCTGATGGGGAAGTAAGTTCGGCAACGCATTGTTTAACGGATGTAACGGATGTTCGGCAACGGATTGTTTAATGGATGTAACGGATGTAACGGATGTTCGGCAACGGATTGTTTAACTGATGTAACGGATTGAAGGAAGAAGGGAGAAGAAATATTCGGTGATTTCAATCGCTTGTAGGCACAGGAAACGCGCCAGCTAAGGATGGGAAATATCGGGCGATTTCAATCGCCCTTTATCCGGGGAAGTTGCTAAATCAGTGCGCCATTGATAAAGCTGCTAACTACAGCCAAGGCGATCGCCCCCAGTACCGCGCTCCAAAGGCCCATCCGCAAACTAAATCCTTCAACTAACTTCGCAGCCGAGGCAAAAACAATCACGTTCATTACAAAAGCAAACACGCCGGAAAGCAATCCCAGCGTCAGTAGGTTCGGCACGAAAAAAACTGCTTTCAGAATTGGCAAAATTAAAACATTCAACATTCCCAAAACCGCAGCGGAAATTACTGCTTTCGGTGTGCGGTCAATTTCTACGCCGATCGGCAGTTGAGAAATTAGCAGCAAGCTGCTGCCCGTCACGAGCCAAGCAATCAAAAAATCGATCGGTTCCACAGCGCCCCTACATCCTTAACAGTTGAATTGTCAGAAAAACCTGATATTTAATGTCTAATTTAGTCAACAACTCCGGCTGATTCATCTGCCAATCGATAGAATTTATGTCTGTTACTAAAGAGTTAGAAGTTATAATCCCTGTACCCTCTGCCAAATCATCCGGATGGGAACCGTATCAACCTGTTAGTTGAATAAAAAGAGCAGATTAATTAATATGGCTGGCGATTTTTCTTTTAACTCTAAAATCCGATTCGACAAAAATGGCTTGGACAATCCTGCACGGCAACGCAGCCGATCGCTCCAAGTTATGATTTTTATGCTGTTCGTCACTACCTTGGTGACGCTACCGATATTTCGTCTAGCCGAACTGCAACTGGTACAGGGAGCCTACAACCGACAGCGGGCGGAAAATAACCGCATTCGCCCTGTTTCAGTCCCAGCCAATCGCGGTCAAATTTTAGACCGCA
>NZ_JAUBQR010000225.1:8434-11146 GCF_036701385.1 Microcoleus sp. Pol12B4
CAACCGACAGCGGGCGGAAAATAACCGCATTCGCCCTGTTTCAGTCCCAGCCAATCGCGGTCAAATTTTAGACCGCAGCGGCCAAATTTTTGCGGCCAACCGCGTATCTCGATCGGTCTATGTGTGGCCAAAAGAGCGATCGGCCAAGGAGTGGCAAGAGATCGCCGCTACACTGGACCCGATCGTCAAACTTCCTGCCGCCGAAATTATCAAAAAAATCGATGCCGTTGGCTACAGATCAGCCCTGCCAGTGCGAATTAGTAAGGATATCGATGTCGGTACTTTCGTCGCTTTGGGAGAACAAACTAATGCTTTGCGGGGAGTTGAAATTCGCGTAGAATCGAGCCGAGACAATCCCCACCAGCAATTAGCAGCTCACCTTTTGGGATACGTCGGCGAAGCTAGTTTAGAGCAATTAAAAGCTAATCCTGCATATCCGATGGGGATGCTCGTCGGTCAAATGGGAGTTGAAAAATTAGCCAATTCAACTTTAGAGGGCGTTTGGGGAAACCGTTTAATCGAGGTGAATGCTAAGGGCGAGGAAATCCAAGATTTAGGTGTAAAAGAGCCTATTCCCGGCAAACCGGTGCAGGTAACTTTAGATTTAGATATGCAGAAAACGGCGGAAAAAGCTTTGGGCGATCGCCTGGGTGCAGTTGTGGCGATCGACGTAAAAACAGGAGCTCTTTTAACAATGGCTAGTTGGCCGACATTTGATCCCAATATTTTCACCCGCAAGGTGACTCAACAAGAATGGGATCGACTGCAAGGGCCAGACAAACCATTTTTAAATCGGGCAGTTCAAGGCTATCCAGTCGGCAGCACTTTTAAGATTGTAACTTCTGTAGCCGGGATGGAGTCGGGCAAGTTTTCTCCTGACTCGACTTTGGTAAGTTCTGCTTCAATTAACATCGGCGGAATTTCCTTTAACGAACACGGTGCCGGTTACGGCGTTATCGGTTTCCGCGATGCTTTAGCCTACAGCAGCAATACGTTTTTCTATCAAGTAGGTATGACTGCAGGGCCGGAAGAAATGGCGAAATGGGCTAAAAAAATGGGCATTGGCGGTACTATTAATTTAGACCTTTTGGGGATAGACGGCGCCAATCACGGTCAAGTTCCGATCCCAGCAGAGAAACAGAAAATGTATGGGGAAGATTGGTATGTTGGCGATACAGTAACAATGGCTATCGGCCAGGGTTTGGTACTTTGTACTCCCTTAGAATTGGCAGTGATGGTGTCAACTATTGCCAACGGCGGTTGGCGAGTGCAGCCGCATTTGTTGGCTTCTCAAACCAATACGCCTGTTACTAAAAAAATTCCAACAGGTATTAAGCCTGCCACTTTAAACGTCATTAAACAAGGATTGATTGACGTGGTGAAAAAAGGTACGGGCCGCGCCATGAATGACGGTACTATTCCTTTAAGTGCTGGTAAGACTGGGACTGTGGAAATGCCCGGTCATCCTGACAATTCTATGTATGTGGGTTTTGCTCCCGCTGACAAACCTGAAGTTGCGATCGCAGTTATCGTTGAAGGTGGCGGATTTGGTGCTGTCTCGGCCGCACCAATTGCTCACGAGGTATTTAAAACCTATTTTCAAAAGCAAGGTTTTAAACCTACGAATAAGCCTTTCTAGTCATTAGCTAATTGTGGACTGTTGACTGTTGGCTGTTCTCATTTTGTCCCATACTTCGATCGCACTATCCTTGATATCTGGGAAAAGTGCGATCGATCAAAAAATTTCCCCTACCAATCGTCTCACTTCCACTGTCGATAAATTCATCATTTGCGCTACCTGTTCCAGACTCATTCCAGAATTTAAGAGTTGAGTTACGAGCGATCGTAATGTTGACTCCGCGGCCAGTCGTCTTAGGTTTTCTTCCTTGTGAGTCTTCAAAAACTCACCCGTTTCAGGAACTCTAAACCTCAATTCTCCTGAAATTAGATGCAATTCCAGTCCCAGCACTTCATTGAACAACCAACCACAGCGTATCGAAAGCGATATTGTTTGCTGCAATCGGCTCGTACTGATTGTTTATTAGACGTACTCCCTGTAAAATTGGATTCAGATAATCTCCCGACGGATCGTACTGAAAATATTCCCTAATTCCCAAAGACCGATAATTTTTAGGTTTGGTTTCTTGGTCTTTCGTCTGAGTTGTTTCCGAAGTAATTTCTAACACAAAATCAGGAGTAATTCCGCCTTCTTCCCAAACTTTATAATTATCCCTTTGGCGGGTAGCTACTCCAAACACCACATAAATATCCGGAGCAACAACCGCTTGGTTGTTCCCTTCTTCATAATATATGAAAGAATTAGCTGACACGTAAACATCAGAACGTTCTTGAAAGTAAAGCTTGACAGCTTCTACGCTGTAAGTTATGTAATCGCGCGTGATGTCGCTTTCAGCCATCGGCTCTCCGTCGCTGCTGGGATATTCAATTTCTAGTTGTTCGGCTTGAGTTAAAATTGTCATTTTTCAATCTTCCTCAAAGTTATTAATTTAATGTCGGGTAAATAAGCGTTCTAAGGTTTGTAGTGAGGACTTTATTCCTAGTAATTTTATGAGGGCTGAAGTCCTCAGTACAAAACTCTTTAATGGTGGTCGTGACCGCTGACATGATATGATTTAATGCTATAGCAAAACCATTTGATTTGTAAACAATGGGTTCAATCATCACAAACGTTTCAGGTCGTTCTACATTCAC
>NZ_JAUBQR010000226.1:0-11133 GCF_036701385.1 Microcoleus sp. Pol12B4
TGATAGAATGTTGGTAACATTTATTTTTGGGATAGGAAGCGAGTGTCACAATTCTGCTGCCTATCCTTTTTTACCACCAATGGCTTCAATCTTTACCTCATCTGGGTTTCAGGCTAGTTGTCACCCCCCCAGAATGAATTTAACTCCAAATAAACGTCGCTTTTATCAACAGGGTACACGGGCTTCAACCCTGATGCAGTCTACTTTGTAGATATCTTTGTCACCCCTCCAGGGTATAGTAGCTAGTTTCAATCAAAATGATATCATCGTTAATTGGGCAAATAAACAACCGCTAGCAAAACCTGTAATTTGCCTAGGTGATGGACATGATGGAGTGTGGAATATATTTAAGGAAATCAGTTGTGAACAGGACAGAAGAGAAATTCTCGATTGGTACCATCTGAATCAAAATCTTCAGAAAGTAGGTGGTTCAATGAAGCGACTTAAGCAAGCAGAAGCATATTTGTGGAAAGGGAATGTAGAGAATGCAGCAGCTCTATTTACAAAGCTCAAGAAAACATCAGCAGTGAATTTTTGCAAATACTTAGAAAAGCACAAACAAAGGATTATCAACTATGAAGTTTGCTCAAGGGATGGCATCTGTTCAATTGGTTGGCTGAGCGGTAGAATCAGGGATTAAGCAAATAGCCAGACGAATTAAAATATCAGGAGCTAGTTGGAAATCAGAACATGTGGGACAAGTATTAGCTCATCGTTGTGCTTACTTGAATGGCTTAATTGGAAATCAGAGACAAGCTGCATCAGTATAATTACTCACTGTAAAAGTGACATGCTCCCAACCGCATTAGTGTGATCGTTAATTGAGGTGGTAGTGGTATTTCGTAAAGGACAGAGTAAAATACTCTATTTTGGAAGTCAGACTGGGTAAGACTCCTCGAAAGGTCGATTATTCTTCATCCTTTACGAAAAGACACTACCATTGAGGTAAGTCCAAAAATCTTTGCAATTTGCGGCGGCGACTTTCGGTAGTAATTGGGTAGGGAAATACTCGGGCCAGCCTCTCTAATTTCACTTGTTTCTCTGATTGTATCAAGGAGAGTAAGATTGTGAGTAAAATAAACTGAGCTGATGTCAGTTGTTTTTGTAAGTGGGTCTGATAGAATGTTGGTAACATTAATTTTTGAGATAGGCTAGCTTGTAAGAATTGGGCTGCCTATCTTTTTTTAGCACAAGTGGGTTAAATCTTTACGCTCTCTGGGTTTGGGGGGGGTTATCACCCCCCCAGGTCTCCTGCCATAGCCAATCCCACCCAGTTTGTGCAAGCTCTGTTTGAAAACCGCAGCAGATCGCGACTCATTAAACGCGCCATTTGTAAATCAGCCCAGTTCTCGCCTCTGGCAACGACCAAAGTGGAACGGGCTGGATATCTCATTTACTGCATTATTAATCAACCAGAGGTACTTCCTGGCTTGCTCAAACTAACAATCAACTATCCTTATTCCTACAAGTCAATGAAAGAGCGAGCTTAGAAGTATTTAGCGTCACCTGCTAGCATTCATGAACGCGACCGCATTGCCGTTGTCTTTTATTAATTTCATAAAATAGTGCTACAATTAGTAGGTATGGGTTTTGTGAGCTAGTCCCCAAATATAAGAAAGAAAAATGTCAGGAGTTGTTCGGATTGAAATTCGGGAAACAATAGAAGAGCTGACGACTCTTATGAGAAAAGAGAAAGATGTTTTGCGCCACGAAAAACTACAAGTTCTGTATTCGCTTAAAACCAAAACGGTAGACAGCATATTGTCTGCTGCTGTGCGGTTAGGAAAACATCGTACCACAATACAAAGATGGTTGTCTAGTTATAGAAAAGGGGGAATAGAAGAATTATTATTGCAGAAACCACCTTCGGTTCGACCTTGAATAATGAATCCTGAAACTGTAGAGAGATTATCAAAGGAATTACAAGATCCCGAAGGATTCAGTAGCTACAAAGAAGTACATCAATGGTTGACAAGCTGTTGTGAAGTAAAAGTGTCATATCGGACAGTACATCAGTGGGCTAGGTATCGGCTAAAAGGAAAATTAAAGGTGCCACGTCCCGTGAGCGAAAAACAGAAAAAAGGTGCAGTAGCAGAATTTAAAAAAAACTGCCATCCTTAGTAAAAGCCAGCCTGAGTCAAAGTGAGGGATTTTTAAAGCAGTGGCATAAAATTCGCTATTGGAGCCAAGACGAAAGTCGAATGGGGCTACACACAATTTCATTGAAGGAAATTAACTGGAAAAGGCATTAAGCCTCACGGAGCAGTGCAATGGGACTTTATATATCTGTGGTTGTATGGAATAGTAGAGCCTCAAACAGGAGAGGGATTCTTTTATGAATTTACCCATCTAGAGGAGCCGTGTGTTTTGAAAAATTTTTAGAGCTATTTGCCGCTACTTATCCCGATGATTTGCATATCATCCAACTAGACAATGGAGGGTTTCATAGTTCATTGAATCTAAATCTACCAGAAAATGTAATTTTATTGTTTCAGCCGGCTTATAGTCCGGAAGTGAATCCAATAGAAAGGCTATGGGGGTAGATCAAGGAACAATTGAAATGGTTAAGATTTGATGGCATAGAATAATTGAGAGAAGCGGTGCAAAAAGAGTTGAAAAAGCTAACTAACGAAGTGATTGCTTCTTTGACAGGATATCCATTCATATTAGAGGGGCTATCTGTAGCAGAAATTTAGGAAATTGGTATTATAGCTCTCATTTCTGGGTGATTGAGTTGACTAAACTTAAAAAACAAGCTTGAAACTGTTGTGGTTCTAGTCTGGCAAAGACTCGGCTAAATGTCTCATGACAAGGCATCCCATCCGGGATTTCTAGAAAGCATTTTAGCAATTCATATTTGGCTTTTCCATAGATTTCTATTCCAACCCATCCCTCCGCACTGCTGATGACAGCTAGAATCGCAATCGCGATAATATCTTTCAATAAGTGTTCTTTACTTTTTTATATTACTGGGTAGTTTAAATTTGCAAAATGTTCTCAAAAATACGCATTTAAAATACAGCGTATCCCAG
Organism: Microcoleus sp. Pol12B4; assembly: GCF_036701385.1. Taxonomy (NCBI): domain Bacteria; kingdom Bacillati; phylum Cyanobacteriota; class Cyanophyceae; order Oscillatoriales; family Microcoleaceae; genus Microcoleus; species Microcoleus sp. Pol12B4. Next base: position 3,033 of record NZ_JAUBQR010000226.1, read on the forward strand.
GTTTATGAGGTACACTAATATTTAGTGTAGAAATAGTCCCAATGAAATCTTACTTAATCGAGTTCCGAGAAAAAATAGTGAAGGCTTACTTTCAAGGTAACACCTCAATCAGAAAAGTTGCGGCTAGATTTAGTGTAGCTAAAAGCTTTGTACAAAAACTACTATCTATTCATAAATGTCAAGGTAGTTTAGAACCCAAAAAACCAGGTGGGGCAATGAAGGGGGCATTGTATGGAACGGAAGTTCAACTACAGGCAATGGTTGAACGATATCCAGATGCAACATTATTAGAATATTGTGAATATTGGGGAGAAAATCATCATCAATGGGTCAGTAAAAGTGCAATGTGTCGGGCATTACAAAAACAAAAACTCACAGTAAAAAAAAACATCACGCAGTGACCAAGGGAAAACAGAAAGAGTCCGAAACTTGAGAATTTAGCATTGGCAGAAAGTTAAGCAAATCGAACCAAAAAATTTAGTTTTTATCGATGAAATGGGCGTTTTACTGGGGTTAACACGAACTCATGCCCGAAGCTATTATGGAAGTAGGGTCTATGATTTTAAACCATTTTATCGAGGCTCAAAGGTGACAGTAATTGGGGCAATTAGCTTAAAAAAGGTGTGAGCTGTAATGACATTGGATGGTTCAATGAATGGCAAAGCATTCCAAGTCTTTGTCGAAAAGTGTTTACTACCACAACTATGGGAGGGTGCGGTAGTTGTGATGGATAATGTCCCCGCCCATAAAGTGAAAGAAATCGAACCTTTAATTCAATCTGTTGGGGCAAGCGTTCTTTACCAATCACCTCCCGAATCCTGACTTTAATCCCATTGAACATTGGTGGTCACAATTAAAAGCTTTTTTACGTCAGTTTTCTCCCACTACTCCAAAAATGGTTGATGTTCTAATTGCCACCGCACTCGATTTGATGAATCCCAAACATTTAAAAAACTGGTTTACACACTGTTGTTACTGTACCTCATAAACCTGGGATACGCTGTATTTATTGAAGGCATGGAATCTGTTTGTTATTGTGGGAAAATTACAGCTTTGCTAAGACCTATTGCCATCGATAACACCCATAAACTACAACAAACTATATTGAGTTTTAGTCGGATTTAGCTGTAGCATATGTTTGGTTAAAGTTAAGATGCCTTTACCCTGTCTCTACACTTGATAAACCTGGAATACGCTGTATTAGTTATGAGAGATAGAGTATCGAGGTATGTATTCACAGGCTCTGCCTGGAAACAAGAGTAAAATAGTATGAATTTGCTAAGAAGCCGATCGCACTAAAATGACTGTACAGTCGCACCCCCGCGCCACAGATTCCGGAATGTTCCCGTGAATCACCTGCTTCAGCAGCCCTTCACGGCTAGCTCCCAGGACGATCGCATCGCACTGATCGTTCTGAGCCAAATCAATTAAAGCATCAGAAACCGATTTAGCGCACACCGAAGTCGCTATTATCGAACAGCTAACCCTGCGCTTGATAAACTCCGCTGCTTGCTTTAATTCCCCCCTATCGGGTTCTGCAACAGAGGGCTGGTGAACTTGACACAATTTAATCTCCGGTACAGCACTCGCAGCCACCAAAGCAGGTAGCAGCCGCAAAGCTGCAGCTTGCTTGTAACCGCCCCGAATAGGAACCAACCAGCGGTGCAAACCCATCAGGGTGTGCAGTCCCAATTCTGGCCCTGGAATGTCTGAATTCGGCGGGTAAAGTTCAGTCTCTGGAGTCGCTGATGAATCTGAGGATCTCGCCAATTTGGGATGATCTGCGCCCTCAACTCTTTCGGGATTTAAGTCGCATTCTATAGACGCATATTTCCCCCCGTTAAGAGCGGCGGAAAACTCATTTTTCTTGCGGTTGGCTAATATTTTTTCGCTCCATTTAACCAAAATAACCTCGCAGCCGGCTTGCCGAATTACGGTATCTACCACATCACCAAAAATACGTCCAGTGGTGGATGTTTCGCCTTGCCATCCCATCAAAATTAAATCGATATGTCGCTCCTTGATTGTCTCTAAAATCGCGTGAGGTACGTCATGAGCTACCCGTATTTGGGTGTGTACAGGCAAGTTCCAATTGCGAATAATTCGTTCGGCTTGTTGCAGCAGGCGGCGGCTTTTTGTTGTCCGCACTGTGGTTTCTGAGGGGGAACTGTTGCGCGGTACTAAGATGATTTGCAGGCATTCTAATTCGTAATTACGATCGCGCGCGATCGCGGCCGCCAGCCGCAGCAAAGCGGGTGCTGTTTGAGGGTTGGAAAGCGGCACTAATAAGCGGCCGTTTCCCACTTGCGGAGCTCTGGTTTGATACACAACATAGGAAGGTTCTGGATGCGGGCCCTGGGTTGTTTCTCCGCTGAGGCGATCGGATTCAACTCGGATAATGTCGCTGCGGGTAATAATTCCCACCAAACGCCGACCTTCTACGACTGGTAAGCGGCTGATATTGTAGTTGTTAAGCCTGTACAATACCTCGCTTAAAGTATCGCTTGCTTTGACTGCGATCGGTTGTACAGTCATAAATTCTTTGAGCAGAGACTTGCCGGACAAATTGCACTCGCTGGCTTTTGCCAAATCGGTTTGACTGACAATTCCGACTAATTTGCCATCTTCAACGACTGGAAATCCTCGGTGGTGCGATCGCGAAAATGCCTGGATCACTTCCTCGAAAGTCAGCAAACTCGAAAGAGTTTCAACTCGGCGCTGCATCACGTCATCTGCGTACAAGTCGCTCAAAGTATTGCTTGCAGCTTTTGCCTTTGTCAGTTGAATACCGTTAAACTCCAAAAGGTGAGTGTACAGCGAGCCACTTTCTACCTTTTCGGCGACTAAATAAGCAACTACAGAACAGATCATCAAAGGCAGCACTAATTTGAAATCCGCCGTAATTTCAAACACAATTACTACCGCAGTAATCGGTGCTCTAGTAACCGCGCAAAAAAATGCTCCCATTCCCGCCAAAGCGTAAGTTACCGGCAAACCTACGCCCAGGAAATCTGCCTGCACAATGCCCACCATGTGACCGAGTGCAGAACCCATAACTAGGGAAGGAGAAAACAATCCTCCTGGAGCTCCAGAAGCGGCGGAAATAATTGTCAGGAAAAAGTGAGCTATAAAAGCAATTAAACTCGTTATTCCGCTTGCTTCTCCGGTCAGCAGAAACTCTCGCAAACCCGTATTGTTGCGGAACGTTTCTGGGAGAAAAGCTATTACTGAACCGCAGATAATACCAGCTAGAGCCACTCGCGCAGGCAAAGCTAATTTGAGCGTTCGCCTGTTAAATTGCAAGCTAGCAATAATTCCTTTGCTGAACAAAGCTCCCAGAAATCCCGCTAAAACTCCTAACAGTATGTAGAACGGAATTTCCTGAGCTTCAAAACTGCTTGGGTACTCGCGAAGGTTCAAATTTAAACTATCGCCACCCAAAAGCTGCGAGACAACTGCACCGATAAATGAAGCGATAATTGCAGTCCCTAAAGTCAATCCCGAAACGTCATACAACAGTTCTTCAACTACAAACAAAACTCCTGCAATCGGAGCATTGAAACCCGCAGCCAATCCCGCAGCAGCACCGCAAGCAATCAATTGTCGGCGGTAGTCTGGGGAAGTAGGCATCAAGTGACCTATCCAGCCGGCCAAAGATGCTCCTATTTGGACAGTTGGGCCTTGCCTGCCTAAAGTTAAACCGGAACCAACGGCTAAAATAGTGGTCAGAAGTTTGGCGACAGCTACTCGCAAATCTAAGGCAAGATTGACGCCGCCCAGAGCAGCTTTGACGTGAGGAATGCCACTACCTGCAGTTTCGGGAGCAAAACGCTCCACCAAGAAACCTGTCAGCAACCCGCCAAATAAACCGACAGCCGGAAGCAAGATCCAAGCTGGAATTAATGTCGAGGTAGCAACTCGCCAACTGCCGAGCCATCCGACTCCTGATTTGAGCAAAACGCCAGCCAGTCCTGAAACTAACCCGATCAGACAAGCTTCAAAAATAGCGAGGCGTTTCGGCCGTAAAAAAAGTTGAGATTTGATGACCCTGGAAGGTTCCCTAAGTTGTTTAGGGATAGTTATATACGGCATAAATAGCGTAGATGGCCTGATAATTGTCTGCTCGATCGCACTTTAGCGAAAAATCGTTCGACTTGGCAAAATATAACTAATTTTTAACCGGAGGTGTACCAAAATTAACGCAGATGAATTTTACTAATCTGCGTTACTCTGCGGTTGTTTACCCTATCATTTCCAACAATGTTTTTAAATTCGGCACTTCCAAGTCTGGCTGACCGCTGGCCGGCAGTGTCGCCCCAAATCCTGCTTTGTCGTGTCTGCGATTTACCCAAACCGTTGAGATTCCCATGGATGCGGCTGGTACAATGTCATGATAGATGCTCTGAGCAACGTGCAGGAGTTTGTCAGTAGAAATTCCCATTGTTTCTAGGGCTATTTCAAAGTTGCGAGTTGACGGTTTGTACGATCGCACTTGTTCCGCAGTAATCAACCAGTCGAATTCAACTTTTAAGTGTTTGGCTGTCTCAGCAAACAAGTCATCGTCAATATTGGAAATTACTGCCAGTTTGTATTTCTGCTTGAGTGCTTCCAAGGCTGCAACGGTATCGGGAAATGGTTGCCAATTTTTGACCGAATCAACCAAACAGTTTATGTCTGTTTCTGTCGGTGCAAAATTGAAGTTTTTACCGAATTTTTCAACTATTTTTTGCAAAATATCCCGATATTTTATATAAGAATTACTCGGGTTTTCTAGTTCTGATTCAACCGCAGCAAAAAGCTCTAAAATGCCGTCATCGCTGAAATCAATTTCCCGCTTTGACAGCACTTGTTTCAAGGCGGGCAATATCCCTCTTTCCCAATCTATCAGAGTACCGTAGCAGTCAAAACTCACAACTTCAAATTGATTGAATTCCAGCATACTTCGCTCCTAGTTTAGGGTTGATATTCAGCAAAAATTTCAATTTTTCCAACTATATTGCGATTAAATTCGCTCAATTCTTCTGCGGGAATCCAATATTCTTGGTGACTAGAACTGCCCACAGTTTGTACGGGATATTTTTCCAATAATTCTGCCGCCACTCGAAAGCAGGTAACATAGCCAAAATATCCCGATGCTGCATCTTTTGTATTCCAATCTCGCGCGATTTGTATGGCATAGGCTTTTTGAAGCACGGGATAAAAAGTAGGCTGAAAAGATAAGCGCGGCGGAAATTCCATAAAATCGCTTTCTTTAATCAGTTCCATTTCTTTTTTTCCGACTGCTCGGAACAGCGTTACTGTTTCTTGGTCTGATATATTAATATTTTTAAACCAAGCCTTCCAACCGCTCCAATTGTGGACTATTTTAGCCAATTCAGCGTAACCGGCGGCGCCGGGATGGGAGCCATCGTTTTCGGTAAGTTCTTTTTGCCAAATTTCCGATTTTTGCAGCGGGGTGCAAACATCTAGATAAGGCACGTTTAACTCGCTGCAAACTTGAGAAAACTGTTCGGATAAGTTGGCAATCCGGCTTGTGCGATCGGTATCGATAACTGGCGGTGGTCCTACCATTAATACTGGAAATATTTCTTTAGCTGACGTGAGAATAGCTCGGGCCTTTTCAATTGATTTCTCAACTTCTATGCGATTTTTTTCTTTTTCTAGGTGAGTGTCATTGACGCCAAAGGAAAATACGATTCGGCCGTCGCTGTAGTGAGGTAAGCGGCAAGAAACTTCGCTGAACCAGCGAGTTTCTATATCGGCACTGGTTTCTCCCCTTATTCCTAAATTGTAGTAGGTAATATCGTGTCCTTGTCCGCAAGCGGCAGCGCAAATCCGTCCTGTCCAACCGAGACATTTTGGATCGCAAGTACCGTTTACAAAAGAATCGCCGATAAAACAAATACGCATATTATGTGTGGGAATTGGGAATTGGGAATCGGTCACTGTTGACTGTTAACTGATGATTACTAACAACTAACAACTGCCAACAGCCTTTAATTCTTGCCGATGACGGACAATCCCTCTACAATTAGAGAGGGTGTGTGGCAAGAACCGTTCCACTCGGAGTCTCCTCCCAATTCTACCAATTGTTTGAGGACGCTGTAAACGTTGCCGGCTACCATTGTGTCTTTGATTCTGCCGACTATTTGACCTTTTTTGACTCGGTAGCCGAGATCGACGTTAATTGAAAAATCGCCGGAAATTCCGGCACTGCCGCCAAGCATTTGATCGACTACAATTCCGTCGTCTAATTGAGCGATTAAATCGATTAGCGAAAGCGAACCTGGTTTAATCAAAACGTTGAACAAACTCGGTGTCGGATAGCTGCCTAAACCCGGGCGAAATCCGTTGCCGGTGGTGCCGCTACCCAAGGCTCGACCGGTGGTGCGATCGGTATAAAATAGCTGCAACACTCCGCTGTTGATAAACACGATCGCCCGAGTGGGAGTACCTTCGTCGTCAAAAGGACAGCTATAGGGCCCGATATCCGGCTGCTGCGAGAGGGTGACAAGCGGCGATGTCACTTGTTGGCCTAATCGATCGTTCCAAGGCGAAGCGCCTTCGAGTACCTGTTTGCCGTTCAACGCCGCACATACAGTGCCCCACAGCAAGTCGGCTGCTTTGGCTGTAAATAGGACCGGCACGCGGCCCGTGGGAGGGGCTACATTGTCTTTCGCCCATTCCAAACGTTGCAAAACCCGCTTGGCGCTGGTATTTAAGTCGAGGGTACCGCGTTCGGTTTCACCTTCCCAAATGTTGAGGAAATCTTCGCCCCGCACTAATTCTGCTGATAAGTAACCGCTGAGGGTAGTGTCGGTGTGACTCGAATCCAAGCCTTTGGTGTTCACCAAGCGGGTGCTCTCGATTTCGCAGTCGAGTTCGGCGGTGCAGAGGCTTTCTGGATAGGATTCGCGGACGATCGCGATCGCCTCTTTGCCCCAGTTTACTAGCTGTTCGGCCGACACTGACACTCCGAGATCGGGATAAACAACTTTCTCACTGGTGCCGAGTTCGATGGTTTCCGGTTCGTTAAGTTGCGAAAGCGCGATCGCCCTGTCCACCAAAATTTGTAGTTCCACAGGCCCGTAAGCCACCGCCAAACCCGGTCGCCCATCCCGCCACAGCCGCAGTGCAATGCCTTCTGCTTGGGCGGTTTCTAGCTGTTTGAGGCGGTTTGCTTCAAAAAAGACCGGCCGTGAGAGCGATTGCGATTCCAATACCTCAGCAGCTTCTGCACCTGCTTTGGTGGCTAGTTCTAACAGTTGTTCTGCTGATTGCTGATTGGTCATTGTTCTCGGTGGTTGGTAATGGGCGATCGGTAATACCATTTTCGATTTTCGATTTTCGATTTTCGATTTTCGATTAAAGAATTGGCAAGGACTTACTAGATATGGGTTTGGAGTAGGGCCTACATTTAGATTCTTTGGGGAAACTGGTAGAATGCGCGATCACAATATTGTACGCATTTGTGATTGTTTGCATCTTGCCAACCGCTTAGCGTCGATTTTAGCTTTTAGATTTTAGGTTTTAGATTTACTCAACAGGTGAATCTGGGAACCTGAACTAGAATCTAAAATCTTGATATCTCCACGACAGGAGTACGTGGGACGGTATCTGTTTTTGGCTGCAGTCAGAAACCGGCTTTTTTGCTGCGGTTCAGATCTAAAAGCCGAGATTTTTCCTGAAAAAACCCGGTTGCTTAAATCTGATTGAGAATGCTGCCCGATATCAGTTATTGCCAAGCGATCAACTAAATAGTTAGTTCGTGCAGCAGCCAAAATCCTGCAAAAGATTCCGATTCGGGATTCGACTGAATTGCTAAGAAATGTACTTTTTTTGCTTGCTTTTTAGCGGCTTCAAATCCTTTCGCTTCTCTCTCAGTTACTGCGTCTCTGAGATTAGCTAAAATCCAGCGATCGTTAGCTCCCGTATCTAATACCAGCCTAGCAGGTGGGCCACTCTCAAATTTCAGAAAAGCCAACTCCAACCCCGACATCCAACCTGCCAAAGCTGTTGCTCTTGACGAGTAGATAATTAGTCCCGGAATTTGCGTTTCTGGGGCGAGGCGTGTCATCGGCAGGCCGAAAGCTTCGCCAAA
>NZ_JAUBQR010000227.1:0-11029 GCF_036701385.1 Microcoleus sp. Pol12B4
AGAGGTACTGGAATCATAATGAATCCTCCTGTATTTATTGTTTTAAACACTGCATAGCCCTTAACTGAACCGTATTGGGCGATCGCCAGTTCAATTTCACCAAACTCCGAAAATTCGTAGTGTGACAGTTCAGGGTGCGGAATGTGGGTAACAAACCCGTCAAAAGACCTACTGATGGCGGAGCGTTGCATAATAGCGGGAGGATTTTGCTTTTTTTTGTAGGTGTGTCTATGCTCCCGAAGGCGTGTAGTTTCACAGCAGGCGGGACGCTTCACCCATACTCCACACAAGAATTATCCTCCAATTGTGCCAAGCCGAATCAACGATAATTAGGCGCTATAAACTACCATTTTTTCAGATGTGTATCAGGGCTATATTCTTGATTACATCTATGTTCTGACGGGGTTGTCATCCAGTGAATTGCGTAAATCATCTTCTTGTTTAAGTTGTATTAATTACCAATGCCAATTTTTAAGGCCCGATTTTTAATTTTCTATTTTTAATTTCGAGTATCGGAAGCCCCAAGATTATAAGAAACATTCGACGGTTCAACTGTTACTACTTCCGAAATAGATTGTTCTGCCACTACCTCTAAAGTTGGCAGTGGTAGATGCTTCATTTCCCAAACTTTCAACAAAATTAGATATTCATAAAAAGCTTGCAGCGTGCACCAAGCCAATCCCGCTTGGCCGTCAAGAAATCCGCCCAGTAAAATATACATATAGAAAAAGCGCACCACAGGCCGCAAAGGCAAGCGCAAAGAAAAATCTTTCAAAGCGCGGCGCCTTTCCACCTCCGACGCGCCAAACAATAAACCCCACCAATTTACTTGACCAGCTTCTAATTGACGGAGAGTTTCAGCCGCCTCGTCAGTCGAGTAGCGGTTGTGCTTTTCAATCCAGCGGGAAAGGCCTTTGCTGCAAGTATAGTGAGGGTAAGTTTCTTTCAAAAAGTGAGTAGGCCCGTTGCAGACTTCCCGTTCAGTGTGACCGTAGTCAGTAAACCACACTCGGTCTTTGCGAAAGAGACGCATTTGATAACGGGGATATTGAGTGCTGCGACGAATCCAGCGCTCCATAAATATTACTTTTTCAGCTACGTAATAGCCGATATATTCTTGACTTTCGATCGCCCTTAAGCATTCAGCAAACAGTGCAGGTGTCATCCGCTCATCAGCTTCGAGGATGTAAACCCATTCGTACTTGCACGGGACTTCTTGGAGCATCCAAGTCCGCTGGCGTCCGTGAGTTTCAAAGCGGTGCTGCACTGTTTGCACGGCATAGTTCTGAACAATCTCAAGGGTGCGATCGGTGCTGAAAGAATCAACTACAATGATATCGTCACAAAGCAGTGCCGATTCAATGCAAGCGGCGATATCAATCTCTTCGTTGTAAGTCAGAATATAAATTGAGAACATTCCCAGCTTTCAGTAAGGGCAAACTATTGGGTAAACAAACTATTTATCAGGGATGTCTCGACCAGCACAATCCCTGCCAGCGCCGGTCAATTTTTGCGGCGGCCGAACCGCAGAATTCCCATACTTCTCAATCCCGTCCAACCAACAGTAATGTAGCCTATCGCTAGCAGCAAACTGGTGATTCCCGTCTGCAAACTCGAATTTCTTGATCGAGTTCTTAACTCTTTCTCTTTTTGTTGCTTGCGGGTGCGAATCTCGTTGCGAGCTTGGGTGGGAAGTGATTGAGCTTGCTGTTCCAGGAACTTGTCGAGGGCTTTCGGGTCATTTTTCGACTGCTCAAGCACAGCTTTCAATTCCTTGGGAACATCTGGACTCTTGAGTGCTTGTTGCAGCTTCCCGTTGTCTTCCAGCAGCGCGGCTATCTGGGTGCGACGCTGGCTTTTGAGCTGTTCTACCTGAGCTTTAAATTGAGGGCTTTTAAGTTGTGCCTCAAGTTGACCTTCCGCTTGTCCGGCTTCTTGATCTACTTGAGCCAGAGCATCCTTGAGTTCCAAACGAGTATTGTTGAGGTGAACGGGAACCAGAGATAGGTAAACTAGACCTAACAAGCTGGAAATCAACAGCGCCCAGAATCGCAAGTCCAGCCAAACCTTGCGTCGCTCAATAGAGACTCCACTGCTGCTGTCAACCCAAAAGCCAGTCATCAGGAGGGCGATACCGATCAAAGGAATAATGCCCCTGTCAACTATCTGAGTTGCTGCAGCCAACTGCCAGCCTCGATTGAGAAGGTCTGAAGTTTCTCCCGGCAGCGACAGAACAATGCAGTCAAGCAAAGCAGAGAGAATCAAGATAATCCCGACTACTTTTAGAGTTCGAGCAGCTACTGAAGAAAATTGACGGCTATTACTTGCTTTCATAATTCGTGTTAGATAATTCTACACCTTTAGATTCAAGGGGGTAGTTAAGTGGATTTTGTTGAACGGTTAAGCTATTTTCCACCAAAATAGCTGCTTCGAGTACCGAACTCGACTTTCCTCTGGGTTTTCACAGACTGCAGTTGCGAGCCAAAAGGTCGAGTTTCTGAGCAGCTATCCAGAGTTGGACACAGGAGGCTGTAGGCTTCTGGGCTGGCTGTAAAGCTTGGTCAAGATAGCGCCCAGAAACTGCAGCAAGCAACTGCTGGCTTCTTCTATAGTCTGACGAATCCAGCGTAAAGATGAGCTCTGCACACTTGGGTTCCTTGTTTTAACTAGCTTTCGCTCGCGCGGTCGTGCCAGACATAATAGACACAGGAGGAGCGCCTTTTGTTGGGTTTCACCCCCTAGGGCTCCCACTACCCGATCGCCTGCCCGAGGCGGTGGAACTAAATCCCTTGTCTTATAGTAATTGATATAAGAGAGGGCGGGAATAAATAATTGTTTACCAACCTTTTTAACCTCCAATTACCAACAGCACGATACGGAAGTCACAAATACACGACTAGCGGCTTTTTACTTAGGAATTCTGTTGACCGTATCACCTGCGTCGTCGGTAAAGTTTACTTATCCCTTCTTGCTTAAAAGTCACAGATTACTAATGATTATTTACCCATCGGCAACTGTTAATTATTGCCCTAGTTGCAGGATTTATTATTCAATAGTAAAAATGCAAAAACTCACATTTATTGGTAGGATAATTTTGCTCGCTGTTCAAATTTGGTGGTAATGACTGCAATGATTTCTAATGTTTACACGTTGAAAGAACTTGAAAGATTGCTCGCATCCGATGATCCGGACAAGTGGCGTCCGCTCGTGTTTACTAACGGGTGCTTCGATATCCTGCACTGCGGTCACGTCCGCTATTTGCAGGCGGCAAAAAATTTGGGGCGATCGCTCGTGGTGGGCTTGAATAGCGACGCCAGCGTGCAAGCTATCAAACCGCAGCAGCCGGGATTGCCACCCCGCCCGATCGTGCCGGAAAATCAGCGAGCCGAAGTGTTAGCCGCCCTCAAACCAGTAGACGCCGTAGTAATTTTTTCCGAGATTACAGCAACTAAACTGATAAATATCCTGAAGCCTGATATATACGTTAAAGGAGGCGACTATCAAGTCGAAACTCTGCCGGAAGCACCGGCCGTTATCGCCGGAGGTGGCAAGATTTCCTTGATAGAAATAGAAGTTCCGAGTTCTACGAGTGCGATCGTCAAACGCATTTTACAATTAGGTACTTAACCCTCGATCACAAACAGCAAACAGTGAGCTAAACTCAGAAGTTGCCCCATCAAAAAACACGCTTGGTGCGATCACTCGTACAACTTCATCCCAATTGCTAAGCAGGAGATAATTTTAATGGAACTCATAAGCAATAACACGATCGCGGAAATCATACAAAGACACAAAGCAGAGTTACTAGCAGACTGGCTCAAAGAACTGCAAAATACCGGGCTGCGGCGGGACGACTTGATGAGAGCCAAAGAATTGCGCTCCGAGTGTCAAGAGTTCCTGCAATTGCTTCACATTGCAGTCGGGCACGGTAACTTTAGCGACATCCAGACACCCGAATGGGAAAATATGCGGGTGCTGCTAGCAGAAGTTTCGCGATCGCGCGTTCAGAGAGGCTTTACTCCCTCAGAGATAGCGAGTTTCATTTTATGCTTCAAAAAGCCATTGTTCGATCGGCTTTGTCATGAATTAACAGAAAACCGCGACGCACTTGTCGAACAACTTTGGCTTTCCACCAGTTTATTAGACCAGCTTGGCCTTTGGGTGACAGAAATTTTTCTCAAAGCTCGCGAAGAAGTCATTGAACGCCAGCAGCAAGAAATGCTCGAATTGTCAACACCTGTAGTCAAACTTTGGCAAGGCATTCTCGCTTTACCCATGATCGGGACTCTCGACAGTGCCCGCACTCAAATAGTCATGGAAACTCTGTTGCAGGAAATCATGGAAACCGGTTCCGAATTTGCGATTTTAGACATTACAGGCGTGCCGACTGTTGACACTTTAGTTGCTCAACATTTATTAAAAACTGTCGCTGCCGCCCGTTTAATGGGTACTGAGTGCATCATCAGTGGCATTCGCCCGCAAATAGCTCAAACTATAGTTCATTTAGGAGTTGACTTGCAGGATATTCTCACCAAAGCTACTTTAGCAGATGCTTTTAAAGTCGCTTTGCAGCGCCAAGGTTTAACTATAAGAAATATTCAAGAGGAAAGATAAAAAATATTGCCTCTTTGCCTAAAAATTTAAGTGAAAATTAAAATAGAGGTCAATTTGTGGAACGTATACCGATACTTCAAATGGGAGAATTTCTGCTAGTAACTATTCAAGTAGATATGCACGACCGCTTAGCGATGACGCTGCAAGACGACCTGACCAACCGCATTGTCAAAACAGGTGTTAAAGGTGTTTTAATAGAAATATCTTCCCTGGAAATTGTAGATTCCTTTATAGGTCGCATTATCAACAATATCGCTAGTATGTCGCGAATTTTAGATGCTGAAACAGTTGTGGTCGGGATGCAGCCAGCAGTTGCGATTACGCTCGTTGAGTTGGGGCTTTCCCTGACAGGAGTTCGCACAGCTTTAAGCGTTGAAAAAGGCATGATTTTGTTGAGAAATTCCTTGGGTTTCTCTCCTGACGAGCAATCGTAAGCAGTCGATTAATAGTCCCATGACTGAGGTACAGGCAGTAAAGAAACCTAGTTTGTTTGGAGATACCTTGTTGACAAACTGAAGATTTCTGAGGACAGGGCTTACGCACTCAAGAGAGTTAAATCAAGGGTTTGAGATTGCTTCACTATGTTCTCTATTGAGAGAAAATCGTAGTAAGTGCGTAAGTCCTATTAGGAGAAACTAAGTTGACGAGGGTAAGTCCTATATTTTGGGGAGAAGTTCTATTTTGGTACAGTAGCCACCATGTCAAAACGTGAGACACTAGAAATCCGATCGTCATCCGATATAGTCCACGTCCGACAGCAAGTGCGAACTTGGGCTGTAGCAATGGGATTCGGTTTATTAGACCAAACAAAAATCGTTACCGCAGCCAGCGAACTCGCCCGCAATACTGTAGAGTACGGCAAAGGGGGAACTGTAACTCTCGAAACGCTCCAATTAGGCAACCGCAAAGGGCTACGGCTGATATTTGAAGACAAGGGCCCGGGAATTCCAGACATCGAATTGGCAATGACTGACGGTTATACTTCTAATCACGGTTTGGGTTTGGGGCTCAGTGGTTCCAAGCGGTTGATGCACGAATTTGAGATTGTTTCCAAAGTGGGTAAAGGGACTAAAATTGCGATCGTCCGCTGGCGCTGAAGAAGTAATACGATTTGAGAGTTGAGATTTTAGATTAAAGCATTGGGAATGAGTGAGGACGATCGGGGTTTGGAGCTTGCGTATAGTTGTATTATTTTTTAAATTGGTATAAAGAGCAACCAGCAAAGCCAAGAAGTGATTCTTGGAATCCCATACCATACCCGGAGAGGGTTGGCGTATGGAGGATTTCATTATGAGAGCTGATAAAAAATGATAGATGCCGTAGCCTTGCCCGTAACAGAAGAAAGTCAAGTCGGAGAAGCGCGGCGAATCGCAGTGGCCCTGGCGGCCGAAGTCGGATTTAACGAGACCGAGCGCGGTAAAGTAGCAATTGTTACCACCGAAGCAGCAAAAAATGTGGTCAAGCACGCGGGCGAAGGAGAAATTTTGCTGCGAACATCAAAAACAGCGGCAGGATATAGCATTGAAATAGTAGCGCTAGACCGGGGCCAAGGAATGACAAATGTCGCGCTTTGTCTGCGGGATGGTTTTTCTACAGCGGGAAGCCCTGGAACTGGACTGGGGGCAATTAAACGCCTCTCTACTTTTTTTGATATTCATTCTGTACCAAAACTGGGGACAGCCTTATTAGCGCGGCTGGAACCGACCCAAAATAGTCGGGAAGCATCCGAAAACATCAATTACTTGGAATTGGGGGTCGTCCACTTACCAAAAGCAGGAGAGAAAATTTGCGGCGATTCGTGGGCGGTAAAAAATCACCTTGACAAAAACCTGATCTTAGTTGCAGACGGGCTCGGCTACGGGGATTTGGCGGAGGAAGCGTCTGGCGAAGCAGTGCGTGTATTTGAGGAAAACGCCAAACTCGGGCCGAAAGCAATTTTAGAGAAGGCGCACGCTGCTTTAAAAAATACCAGAGGAGCGGCTGCGGCGATCGCCCAAATTGATCGTACCCAACAAACAATTTGTTTTGCCGGAATTGGCAACATCAGCGGTGTAGTTGTCACAGATAACCAAAGCCGCACCATGGTTTCCTACAATGGCACAGTTGGACATATGATGCGAAAAGTAGCAGAATTTGTTTATCCTTGGTCGCAGCAGTCCCTACTCATCATGCACTCCGACGGTTTGGCGGGGCAGTGGAATTTAAACCGCTACCCGGGTTTAGCCTCCAGACATCCAGCTTTAATCGCAGCCGTGCTCTACCGGGACTTCAAACGCACTCGCGATGACATGACAGTTATAGTAGCCAAGGTGAGAGAAGCAGCGTGAGTTACCCAATCCTGACGACGGAAGTCCGCTTTGAACAAGACATCGTACAAGTACGCCAAAGAGCTCGCCAAATAGCTAAAGGGCTGGGATTCGATTCCCAAGTACAAACCCGCATCGCCACAGCAGTTTCCGAAATTGCCCGCAATGCTTTCAAATATGCAGGCGGTGGCAAAGTAGAATTCATTGTGGAAGGGGAATCGCCCCAAATTTTTCGGACTCGGATTTCCGACACCGGGCCGGGAATTGCTGATTTACCGGCTGTGTTAAGCCCGAATTTTCGATCGCAAACCGGCGCGGGACTCGGTTTAGCAGCAGCCAAACGCTTGATGGATGAAGTGCAAATCGACTCGGGGCCCGATCGCGGAACGGCTGTACAATTAATTAAGCAGTTTTCCAAACATATGCCTGCGCTGAGTACGATCGAACTAAATCAATTAGTTGACAAACTAGCGCGCCAAATTCCCGAAGATCCCTATGCCGAAATTCAGCAGCAAAATCAAGAATTACTACGCACTTTAGACGAACTCCGCCAGCGTCAAGAAGAACTCGTACAATTAAATCAACAACTAAAAGATACCAATCGCGGAGTCCTGGCACTTTACGCGGAATTGAACGACAAGGCCGAATCTCTCCGGCGCGCCAGCGAACTCAAGACCAGCTTTCTCTCCAATATGAGCCACGAGTTTCGCACTCCGCTAACGGCAATTATGAGCCTTTCCGAAATATTGTTAAATCGCCTCGACGGAGAACTTTCAACGGAACAGGACAAGCAAGTAAATTACATTTACAAATCCGCCGAATCTCTCGCAGAACTTGTCAACGACTCGTTAGATTTAGCCAAAGTGGAAGCCGGAAAACTAACTGTTCGCGTGGCTGATTTTGAAGTCGAAGATTTGTTCAGCGCGCTGCGAGGAATGATGCGCCCCCTGCTTCCCCCCAACTCTCCCGTTTCTATAATTTTTGAAGATCCTCTCGAACTTCCCATCCTCACAACTGATGAGGGAAAAGTTTCTCAGATTTTGCGAAATCTGATTTCTAATGCCCTCAAATTTACCGAAGCAGGTGAAGTTCGAGTGGCTGCGGAAATGCGAGAGGAGGGAACAGTTACTTTTTCAGTAGCAGATACGGGCATCGGCATTCCCCCAGCCGATCAAAGGCGGATTTTTGAAGAATTTGTCCAACTCGAAAACCCCTTGCAGAAGGGCGTCAAAGGCACGGGATTGGGATTGTCTCTGTGCAAAAAACTGGCGGAATTCCTAGGGGGAAGTATTGAAATCACAAGTTCACCCGGAGTTGGTTCGACTTTTTTTGTCACACTGCCGATTCTGTATCCTGGAGAGGAAGAAAATCCTTTGGAAATGTCCGCTGGTAAGGCAGATGAAATACCGCACGCGATCGCAAATTCTCGCTCGCCAGTGCCGGATTCAGCAACAAAAGTTTTGATTGGGGAGGATGAAGATAGTTTTTTGGTATTTTCTGAAAGACTGGCTGGCAGAAATTCCTTATACTGCAACATAAGTCGCCCACGGTGCTGAAAGTTGGGGTTCGGCTGTGCTTTGCCGAACCCCATTTTTATGGACATTATGATGCCGGGTCTGACTGAATTTGACGTTTGGGAAGAGTTGAAATGCGATGGGGCTGCTTGTCAAATACCTGCGATCGTGAGGAATTCCAAACATTTTCGGTTACATCACTTTTTTGCTTTGCGGGATGCTAGGACTGTAAGATAAAAAGTATTATTCCGATGCGAAGAGAAACAATATCAGGAATTGTAGCTTTTGAGGACTGAAGTCGGATGCTGCGAACCTAGTTATATTTTTTCAGCGATTTTTATATGGTTCGTAAGATCGATAATTTATAGCAGGCAAAATTTATTTAATTTGCAACAGCATTTAACCTTTGTGCTGTAAAATGTAGCAGTTCTCAGTTGCCGACTATATAGTAGGGACTTACGGAGGGCCTATTTTCGTGTCGGCGATCGGCTAAAATCCATGATAAATCTTGTTCTTAGCAAAGTCTAGATTAATAAAAAAATGCCACTGTAGGCGCGTAATCCAAACCCATACAAAATAAGCCATTCCCACTTCCCAATTCTAAAATCTAAAATCTAAAATCTAAAATGGTATGACTTTCATCTCTCTTCAATATGCCCTGTTTCTGTTAATTTTGTTCGCGGCTTACTGGTTGGTTCCGCTGCGGTGGTGGCGGCTGTTCATCATGTTGGCGGGCAGTTTGATTTTTTACGCTTCGCTGCAAATTTGGTACATTCCTCTGCTGTTAGTCGGTGCTTTGTTTAATTATTGCTTGGCGATGGCGATTGGGGAACCTCTGGATTGGCGGATTGCTAATGAATCTTGGAACCGCCGCCGTTTGTTGCTGCTGTGGATAGGCATCTGCCTGAATGTGTTGCTGCTTCTGGGCTTTAAGTATGTGCCTTTTTTATTGAGTTCGATCGGCACTTTGTTCAATTGGCCTGTAGCTATCGACGGGGCTGACTGGGTGAAAAGTCACGTCATCGCACCCCTGGGATTGAGTTTCTTTTGCTTTGAGTGCATTGCTTATTTGATTGACGTGTACCGAGGCGCGCCTGCTGCTACTTCGCTGCTGCACTTTGCTGCTTACAAGTTGTTTTTTCCAAAACTGATTTCCGGCCCGATTACTCGGTATCACAACTTGATCTATCAACTGAAAACCCAGCAATTTCCGACGCCCGATCGCATTTCTGAGGGATTTTGGACGATCGCCTTTGGTGCAGTAAAAAAAGGTCTTTTCGCAGATAACTTGGGAATTTATGTCGATTTAAGCTTTACCAACTTGCAGCGGGCGGGTAGCGAGGATTTGTGGCTGGCTATTTTTGCTTACGGGCTGCAACTTTATCTCGATTTTAGTGGCTATGTGGACATGGCGCGCGGTACTGCTTTGCTGCTGGGTTGGTATTTGCCACCAAATTTTGATTTTCCTTATTTTAGTGCCAGCATAGCTGATTTTTGGCGACGCTGGCACATGACTTTAGGCGATTGGCTACGCAATTATTTGTATTTTCCTTTGGGCGGTTCGCGAGTCGGCTTGTGGCGCACTTGTCTGAATTTGGCGATCGTCATGTTAATTGCGGGAATTTGGCACGGGGCCGCTTGGGGATTTATTGTGTGGGGGGGTTTACACGGTTTAGCTTTGGCGGTTCACAGGCTGACTGATGTGGTGTTTAAGCGGTTGCGGATCGAGTTTTTGTGGGAAAATCCGATCGGGATTGCGATCGCTTGGCTATTGACTCAGGCGATGGTTTTTGGTAGTTGGATATTTTTCCGCCTTCCCGATTTAAAGGATTCTGGATGGGCGATTTCGCATTTGTGGGGACACACTGCTGACGTACAGTTTGCTGAGAAAGTTTATGGTGAAGTTTTGGGTTTGGAAAGAGTGCATTTAACTTGGATGTTGGCGGCTTTGGCTGCGGCGATGCTGGGGAATTATGCGTTGAGTCGGGGTTTGAAATTGGAGTTAAATTGGCCGCTGAAATTGGTGTTAGTGCCACTTTGTTTGTATGCGGTTTGGGTGTTGGCTCCCGAAGGGGGTTTGCCTTATATTTATTTTGATTTTTAGGGTATTATTTAATTCGCCGTAAGGTGCAGCGCACCCTACGACGACATTGAGGTACGCCGAAGTTATTACCCGCTACCTATTAGTGTCAACTTAAGCTTTTAGTTCGCCAGTCATCCCCCTCACCCAACAGTCTGCCAGGGAATTAATTCCCTGTCTGATAGCTAAAGTCCTCTCAAAGAGGACTGAAGAACTCATTAGTCCTCAAAGCGAGGAATTTCGCTTGGAAGCTCTTGTTTCAACCGCTGCCGGACTGAGGGTTTAACGTTAAGTTGACACCAATGCCCGCTACCCTAAAACTCACACTCAACAGTCAACAATCATCTCGCTCCTGGGCCCTACAACTGATAAGAACACCAGTCACTCCAGCTACCCACATAAAGTTTAGCATCGGGAATTCCGGCAATTTCTAAAGACAGTAAATTAACGCAAGCCGTCACCCCGGAACCGCAATAAACAATAATTTCTTCGGCTTTTTCTAATTCCGTCCACCG
>NZ_JAUBQR010000228.1:0-10906 GCF_036701385.1 Microcoleus sp. Pol12B4
AATCATTTGGCTAAGTTTTGGGGTTTCAGCCGCTGGGCATTCTCCCAGAGTTATTTCAATCAACTGAAAGGCTCTACTAAAAACCTGATTGCTTTGCTGAAACATCATCAAATTGAACGCACGCACGGCAATGATGTGTTTAATACTTCACTCAGTCTCAAACAGCTTTCTTTGGTGTTGGAATTGACTTTTACATTCACGCGAGTGATGGTGCGTCTGCGGCGCTGGAACCGCGAACTTAGTCGTAGTTATCTCAGACATTTGTTTGGCACTGCGCCGATGGTTGATGCACCGCGCAAGGTGGCTTAAATAGGACTTATGCGGAGCAATTTTTACACTATTTGTGGGGATAAGGTGCGGTGTGATTCGCCCTACAGATAGTGTCTGTGGGTAAGTCCTGTTAACAAAATTAAACCCGAATTGCAAAATTAAACGCTCGCACTTCAGAGACAATTCAAATTAAAATGTACTATAAATCATGCAAATTACGATCGACCTTCCCGACAATTTCCCGCTGACTGAAGCCGATGTGCGACTCGAACTCGCGATCGTACTTTATCAGCAGCACAACCTCAGTCTAGATAAAGCCACTCAACTCGCTGCAATAATCAACTGAAAGGCTCTACCAAAAACTTGATTGCTCTGCTGAAATACCATCAGATTGAACGGACGCATGGCAACGATGTGTTTCACTCACTCAGCCTCAACTCTTCTCTGGGGAATCGTGCTGGTGGTGGTGGTGAGAATATCTGCGGAATGCGGGATGGTGGTAGTGGTATTGGTTCTTCCCACTTACAGATAGACTCTGGCTTAAAAGGACAAGTTTTGGGAGCGATAGAATTTCCGCTGAGGACGAGATAAATCAGGTTAGTCAAGGATGCTAGCGGTTTGATGTCGCTGACTTTATTGTCGTCGAGGTAGAGATAATTCAGGTTAGTCAAAGATGCTAGCGGTTTGATGTCGCTGATAGAATTGTTGCTGAGGAAGAGCTCAGTCAGTTTAGTCAAGGATTGCAATGGTGTGATGTCGCTGATTTGATTTGCTCCGAGATCGATCTCAGTCAGTTTAGTCAAGGATTGCAATGGTGTGATGTCGCTGATTTGATTTGCTCCGAGATCGATCTTAGTCAGTTTAGTCAAGTATTCTAGCGGTGTGATGTCGCTGATTTCATTGCCGTTGAGGTAGAGATAATTCAGGTTAGTCAAGGATTGCAATGGTTTGATATCGCTGATTTGATTTACTCCGAGGTAGAGCTCAGTCAGTTTAGTCAAGGATTCTAGCGGTGTGATGTCGCTAATTTCATTGCCGCCGAAGGAGAGCTCAGTCAGGTTAGTCAAGGATTCTAGCGGTTTGATGTCGCCGATCTGATTGCCACTGAGCTCGAGCGTCGCGAGACTAGAAAGTTGTCGATCGGCCGCATCGCAATCATTAGTCTCTGCTTCCTTCAACAACACGTCAACAGTATGTTTGGTTTCTGGACTCAAATCAGCTTTTTGGCGGCACCAATCCGCAAATGTTCGCCTGCTGTTTCCCAGTTGTAGTTCAGGCAGTGGTGGTGGTGAGAATTGTGGCGGTGGCGGTGGCAGTGGTGGTGAGAATTGTGGCGGTGCTTCAAATAGTGGTGGTCCCCACATACAGATAGACTCTGGCGAAAGAGGGCAAGTCTTGGGAGCGATCGGATTTCCGCCGAGGGAGAGATCAGTCAGGTTAGTCAAGGATGCTAGCGGTTTGATGTCGCTAATTTTATTGTCGCTGAGGCCGAGCGACTCAAGTTTAGTCAAAGATTTTAGCGGTTGGATGTCGCTGATTTGATTGGAGGTGAGGTCGAGCTTCTTCAGGTTAGTCAAGGATGCTAGCGGTTTGATGTCGCCGATCGGATTGTAGCTGAGGTCGAGCTGTGTCAGGTTAGTCAAGGATGCTAGCGGTTTGATGTCGCCGATCTCATTGCTGATGAGGTTGAGCCAAGTCAGGTTAGTCAAGGATGCTAGCGGTGTGATGTCGCTGATTTGATTTCTTTCGAGGCTGAGCTCTGTCAGGTTAGTCAAGGATGCTAGCGGTTTGATGTCGCCGATTGTATTGTGGCTGAGGGAGAGCTCCGTGAGACTAGAAAGTTTCCGATCGGCCGCATCGCACTCAGTAGTCCCTGCTTCCTCCAACAGCACATCAACAGTATGTTTAGTTTCAGAACTCAAATCAGCTTTTTGGCGACACCAATCCGCAAATGTTCTGTTTTCCGATCGCGTTTCTTCAGCCTTCGCTCCAAGCAGATTTCCAGATAATGCTAAGATCGCACTCAAAGCAATTACTATCAACCTTGGTAAATTCATCTGTTTCTGTGCAACTATAATTTTCATCATTTTGTATCCCTAATTTTCTAAATAGACAATGGCAGGTTGGCAACCTGTCACGATACTGCCATAAAGTTGTAAAATAACTGCGATCTTAAACTTATAGCCAATAATTTTATCTCCATAAACTGAGGAAAATACCCTATGAACGGCCCAGCATCTTACACATCATCTCAAATGACCGATCGCGATCGCGCGAACCTCAGCAAGCTAATCGATTACAGTTCCATTCGATCGATACCCGAATTTTGGGCGATCGTCAAACAAAAATTCGGTCAAACCGTCGCCCTCCACGACCCCCACAGCAAGCCAGAAATCAAACTCACCTACACCGACCTCTACCAGCAAATCCAGCAATTCGCCGCCGGCCTCCAAGCCCTGGGCATCGAACCAAATCCAGCAGAACCAGTCCCGAACCGCGTCGCCCTCTTCGCAGACAACAGCCCCCGCTGGCTGATAGCCGACCAAGGCATCATGATGGCCGGGGCCGCCAACGTGGTTCGAGGCGCCACAGCCGACCCCGAAGAACTCCTGTACATCATCCAAGACAGCGGCAGTACCGCCTTAGTAGTCGAAAACCTGGCATTACTCAGAAAACTGCAACACCGCCTCCCGGATTTGCCTGTCCAACTCATCGTCCTCCTCTCCGACGAAGAACCGGAAACCAGCCAAACCCTAAACACAGTCAAATTTTCCCAAGTGATGACCACAGGGGCCAACCGTCCCCTCAAACCCACCAACCACAGCCAGCAAACCCTCGCCACCCTCCTCTACACCAGCGGCACCACCGGCAAACCCAAAGGCGTCATGCTGACTCACGGCAACCTGCTGCACCAACTCACCACCTTGGGCACAGTTCTCCAGCCCGAAGCCGGCGACGGCGCCCTCAGCATTCTGCCCAGTTGGCACGCCTACGAACGCAGCGTCGAATACTTCCTGCTTTCCCAAGGATGCACGCAAATTTACACCAATATTCGCTATTTCAAACAAGACTTTAAAACTTACAAACCCCACTACATGGTCAGCGTTCCGCGCATCTGGGAATCTATTTACGAGGCAGTACAAAAGCAATTTCGCGAACAGCCGCCTAACAAACAAAAATTGGTGAATTTCCTGTTATCTTCCAGCCAGCAATACATAGAAGCCCGCCGCATTTGCCAAGGATTAACTCTCAGTTTGAATCCGGCTTCTGCTTCCGAAAAACTCATCGCCCGCACCAAAAGCATTCTGTTGTCGCCCGCGCACGCCCTCGCCGAAAAACTGGTTTACCAAAAAGTCAGGGAAGCTACAGGGGGACGCTTAAAATGGGCGATTAGCGGCGGCGGTTCTTTGGCCGCGCATATAGACAATTTCTTTGAAATAGCGAATATCGGTTTATTAGTGGGATATGGTTTAACCGAAACGTCCCCGGTTTTAACCGTCCGCCGCCCTTGGCACAATCTTAAAGGTTCCGCAGGGCAGCCTCTAGCCCATACGGAAATTAAAATAGTAGACCCAGAAACCAGACAGCAACTGCCAACAGGCCAGCGCGGCTTGGTATTGGCGCGGGGGCCGCAAATCATGGCAGGTTATTATCTTAATCCCCAAGCGACTGCCAAAGCCATAGACTCCGAAGGCTGGTTCGACACCGGCGATTTGGGCTGGCTGACACCGGGTAAGGACTTAATCTTGACCGGGCGGGCTAAAGATACGATCGTCCTCAGCAACGGCGAAAACATCGAACCCCAGCCCATAGAAGACGCCTGCCTCCGCAGCCCCTACATCGACCAAATTATGGTAGTAGGTCAAGACCAGAAATCCCTGGGCGCCTTAATTGTCCTCAATGCAGAAGCCGTGCAGAAATGGGCAGAAACTCAGAATCCCCCTTTACACGAAATTGACTGGAATAGCAAGACAATTCAAGATTTATTCCGCAAAGAATTGAACCGAGAGGTGCAAAATCGCCCCGGATACCGCGCGGACGATCGCATCGGCCCGTTCCGGTTGATTCAGGAGCCATTTTCGATCGAAAATGGAATGTTGACCCAGACCCTGAAAATTAAGCGCCCGGTTGTGACGCAACACTACCGCGATATGATTGACGGGATGTTTTGAAATATTCGCAGGACTTGGGGAATGGAAAAGAAAAAATTATCCCAACACCCGAGTCCCGAGTCCGAGTCCTCAGTCCTGGGCCATTAGTTCATGTTTACCAACTAATGACTAATGACTAATGACTAATGCCTAATTCCTAATTGACAAGCAACAACTTTATGGAACCACAATTACTCTTGAAGCGATCGATTAACGTTAAAGTCGTCGTTACTCCCCGCTGGAAAGAAGAAGCTCAACAGCAACTCCAAGCCCAAATCAACCAAATAGACTCTCAGCTACAACAGTTAGAAATGCAAGGGCAGCGGATGATTTCAGAAATCCAAAAGCAAAATCTGCAGCCCCCAGGCCCGCAAGTAATGCAGCAAATAGAAAACATTCAAGTGCAGGTGAATCAAAGAAAAAGCGAACTGCTAGAACAGAAAAACCAAAACCTGCAACAGCTTCAGCAAGTGCAGGTACTAGACCTGGAACAAGAAGTGAGTCAAGGTCAAATTGACGGCACATTCACTGTCGGGCTCGGAGAAAACTTGATTCAAAAAATGCAAGTAGAAATTCTCCTCCGCGACGGCATAGTCGAAGAAATTCGAGGTGATATTTAGAAATTGGTAAGTGGTAATTGGCGATCGGTAATTGGCAATTGATTTTGAGTCAACAGTCACACATCAAGAATGCGAGACACTGGCATAATAATAAGTATTGCCGGTGGCCGATCGCCAATGCTCAATTGCCAAATACCGATTACCTATTACCAACACAAAAGGACTTTTTACAGATGATTCGCGAAGTTTTCATGCCAGCCCTGAGTTCTACCATGACAGAGGGCAAAATTGTTTCCTGGGTCAAATCCGCCGGAGACAAAGTAGAAAAAGGCGAAACGGTGGTGGTGGTTGAATCCGACAAAGCCGACATGGACGTGGAGTCTTTCTACGAAGGTTATTTAGCAATAATTATCGTACCTGCGGGCGAAGTGGCTCCGGTGGGGGCGGCAATCGCCCTGGTAGCAGAAACAGAAGCCGAAATCGCCACAGCTCAGCAGCAAGGAGCCGCCGCCCCAAGCGCAGCAGCAGCCCCCGCTCCCAGCCCCGTTCCTGTGAGCGCAGCTACATCGTCAGCAGGTTTGCAGCAAAATGTCAGTCGCCAAAACGGCCGCAGCGTCGTTTCTCCCCGCGCTCGCAAGTTAGCCAAAGAGTTTAAAGTAGATTTGAATTCTATCAAAGGCAGCGGGCCCAACGGCCGCATTGTCGCAGAGGATGTGGAAGCAGCAGCCGGCAAAGCCCAACCCGCTCCGGTTCAGCAACCGGTAACAGTCCCCGCAGCACCCGCACCGGCACCCGCAGCACCCGCCCCCGCAGCAGCCAAACCCGCACCCGCACCAGTCCCGGCGATCGCACTTTCGGGCCAAAAAGTACCGATGAACGCGCTGCAAAATGCGGTAGTGCGGAATATGGAAGCAAGTTTGAGCGTGCCGTCTTTCCGCGTGGGTTACACAATTACTACTGATAATCTCGACAAACTCTACAAACAAATTAAGTCGAAGGGCGTCACGATGACGGCTATGCTGGCGAAGGCTGTAGCAGTAACTTTACAAAAACATCCTCTGCTGAATGCTTCTTATGTGGAGTCCGGGATTCAATACCGCGCTGATATTAATGTGGCGGTAGCTGTGGCGATGGACGGCGGTGGTTTGATTACGCCGGTGCTGCAAAATGCCGATCGCCTCGATATTTATTCGCTCTCGCGCACTTGGAAGGATTTAGTCGATCGCGCCCGCACCAAGCAGTTGAAGCCTGATGAGTACAGCACGGGAACTTTCACTCTTTCCAATTTGGGAATGTTTGGTGTAGACAAGTTTGACGCGATTTTGCCCCCGAATCAAGGCTCGATTTTGGCGATCGGCTCTTCGCGGCCACAAGTAGTAGCTAATGAAGATGGTTTGATGGGAGTGAAACGCCAAATGCAGGTGAATATTACTTGCGATCACCGGATTATTTACGGTGCTGATGCGGCGTCTTTCTTGCAAGATTTAGCGAAATTGATTGAGACAAATCCTCAGTCTTTGACGCTTTAATTAGTTAACTGTTGACTGTTGACTGTTGACTGTTGACAGTTGACAGTCAATGGTTTGCCATCAAGTATGTTAAAGCAGCTAATATGGAAAGCTCCCAACAGCTAAGAGTTGATCACTTAGCAGAAAAAATATCAAACGAAATATGGTTTATTCTTAAAAAGTAGGACGACTTTGCGAAGGAGACGATGGGCCAACAGATAGTGCGATCGGCTGATAGTGTTGGTGCTAATCTTGCAGAAGGACATGGACGCTATAGCTATCAAGATAATCAGCGTTTTCTGAAAATTGCTCTTGGGTTCATTAAACGAAACAAGACAGTGGTTGAGACTTGCCTACGCTCCCAATCTTTTGACTCAAGAACAGAGCGATCGACTGCATCCGTTATTAAATGAACTTTCACCAAAACTTAATCTCTATCTTAACTCATTAAAACAACAACCCAAAGGTTAACAGTCAACAGCCGACAGCCAACAGCCAACCCTCAACAGTTGACAGTCAACCGTCAACCAATAACTAATTACTCGATCGCACAGTCAAAACTTGCGGCGGCGTCGCATCCGGCGGATACAAGAAATCCACCTGCACCAAACGGCGTTCCCCCGGCTTCATATTCACATTCACCAAAGGTTCCCCCTGCTGTCCCCGCCGCTGCACAATGTGAATGTAGCGCGTCAAAGTCTTGCCCGTATCATCCTTAAACATCACCCGCACCGTACCTCGGAAAAATATCCGATTTTCGGGAGGATCGTAAAACATCAATCCCCCCGATTCTGTATTGGCTTTTATCGGTGTTTGCATTTTAATGCTAACAGATTGGGACTCGCGAGATTTGTTGTAAAGCGGAAAAGTTAAGTTGTATTGAATCCCGTAATTACCGTGAGCAAAATAAGCAGTATCGGGATAGCGAGCTAACATTTTAGCACTTTGAACTTGACCTGTTCCAAAAGTACCCGTATCAGTAGTGCTCAAAGCATAGGAAAATGACTCGCCGCGCTTGGGAATCGTTAAATAATCGGTTCTCGAATTGTCAGTAATTTTAGCTTGCCACTGGGAACCTTCAGCTACTCCCGCCACGCGGCCGTAAATTTTTTGCACCGGATTTTCGCCTCTCGGAGTTGGTGCTAAATCTCTCGGCCCCGCTAAACCTTTGGTATTTAAAATATTTTCCCACTGTTCTAATGTGGGATATTGCTCGACTCCTCTTTGACTTTTAGGAGCAAACATGGCTAATGACGCTACATAAACCGAATTGCTGCTCGACATTCGCATCAAGGTCGATCGACCGTTGGAAGCAGGGGTGACATTCCCCACAGGTATCGGCAAATTCATCAGCATCCGGCTCTCATTGGCCGGAATCTCGATCGCCGCCGGCAAAATGGCTTGTCTGAACCCCCGCAGGACATCGCTCGTAATGCGGCTTCCAGGCCCCGCAAACACAGTGCCGAATCGATTCTCTAAATACGACGGCAAATCGACAAACAAAGCATCCGGCCGAGTTAAATAAGTCGCTCCTTGCAATACATTTAAAGTAACAGGTTCCGAGTTGGGATTGTGGACAATTATTCCTTGAAATAAGGTGCGAGTTTCGGCGCGATTTTTAGCTTTTGCGATGTAGTGGGCAAAGATGTCAAATCGACCTTTGAAGCGAAAGTTTAAGTGTGCAGAAGGTACTTGTTTTCCTTCGGGCCCAAATGTGGAGAGCAAAATGCCTTCGGTTTGCACAACTTCGGGGCTGTTGCTGTTGAAAACGGGGATGCTGTCGAGTTTTCCCGGTAAAACGCGCACTTGTTGGCGCTGCATGACTGTGTTTAGCGGGGCCGTTGTCTGCGGTTGTGGTAAATCCAGTTCGTTTTCGGGTGCGGGGGCTTCTGGGTCGATGATCAGTTTTTGTTGGGCGGGAGGTGCGGGGATTGTTTGAGCTAAGGGGAAAATTGGCAAAAACATTGCTGTGAGAGCGTTTAACTGAACTTGCAGAAGATTGCCACATAGCAACCGACACAAAACTTTACCACAAGTTGGTTGATGTTTTTGGGGATTTTTGGATTTGAGGTGAATGTTTGCGGTAAATTGGGCGGCCCAATTTAGGACTTTGGAGAAGTCGCGTCCAAGGAAGGCAATGGAGCGAGCCTCTTCGTCTCATCGACTACACCCCCGCTATACAAGTCCGGTGCAACCGGACTTGATATGACCAATTACCAATTACCAATTACCACTTACTAATTACCAATTACCAATTCCCAATTCCCAACTTGCGTTATTTCTGTTTTAGGACTACCAACGTAATGTCGTCAAAAACTTTCTGTTCGTCAATATGTTGCCGCACATCATCAATTACTGCTTGTCGAATTTCTTCAACCGTTTTGTGGCGTTTTTCTTTCACCACCTTGCACAATCTTTCTATGCCGTAATACACTCGATTTGTATTTATAGATTCGGTAATTCCATCTGTGTAAAGCACTATTATATCCCCTGGATTAAGATGCACTTGAATTTGGGAAACAAAACCAGAAATATCTTCCTCTAATCCCAGGGGAAAACCGAGTTCCAGTGTATCGATCAGTTCGATGTTACCATCAGTACGGACTACGATAACTTCTTCATGTTGGCCGCTGAGGCTGAATTTACTATCTTGATAATCTAACAAAGCCAAGGTCATGTTTTTAGAGGAGTCGATGCGCTCGATATTGGCATAAAGGGTGCGGTTTAACACATCAAGAAACTTCACCGGATCGGTTTCGTTCATTTGTTGGAGAGTGCGGACGGCGGTTTGCGCCATAATCATTAATACGCCACTTTCTAAACCATGTCCCGTAACATCGCCGATGCTAATTTTTACCCGATCATTTTGGGTTAGCACGTCGTAGTAGTCGCCACCAACTTCATCGGCAGGTTGCATGTATCCAGCTATTTCTAATCCTTGAATTTTATCAAGTTCTGATTGTTTGGGCAAGATCATTTGTTGCAGTCGTTTGGTGACTTCTAACTCAGCACTGGGGCGGATGTTTTCGGCTTTGAGTTTGTTGTTGAGGGAGCTAATTTCCTGGTTTGCTTGGGCGAGTTGGGCGGTGCGTTGTTGCACTTTATCTTCTAAAGTTTGGTAGAGACGGGCATTTTCGATGGAGATCGCAGCTTGGGCGGAAATGATGTTGAGGACTTCTAGGCGATCGCGCGTAAAAGCCCCCGCTGTTAAATTATTTTCTAGGTATAGGATGCCTACCAATTTACCTTGATTGATCAGGGGGCTACACAAGATAGATTTAGGTCGCTGCTGAATAATATACGGGTCAGATGCAAACCTGGTTTCAGTTGTTGCATCATCGATCGCAAGAGTTTCTTGCGTGCGTTCTACATAATTAACCAGCGAGATAGGAATCTCTTGACTTTCAGCCGCTGACTTGGAGATTAATTGACATCGTTCACCCGTACATTGAGCTTCAATTTTCCACTTACCTGCTGGGTCAGGTATGAGGAAATAAAATTTTTCCGCTCCCGCGTTTTCCAGCAAGACTTGCATCAAATTGGAGAGCAATTCATCCAGATTAATTTTCCCTGAGAGCGCTTGGGAGGCTTTGATAATTGTTGATAAATCCAGAGCTTGTCCAGCACCTGAACTGGTAGAAGTGATAGTGCTTCTGGTCTGAACCATCGTTTCGTCTCTTTCACTCGGAAGGCTATTTTTCCTACCGACTATAGGTGCGAGTAATTCAGCATGGCGCTCTTCTAAATCTTTAACTTTTGCCTTGGCTCCCCAGCGAATATAAGCATAGTAAGCGTCAATCAAGTAGGTACGCGCTACTTTCTGACGACCTAATGCTAAATAAAATTCTGCTGCTAGTTCATTGGCGAGGGCTTCGTGCTGGACGTATCCATTTTCCTTTGCTCCATCTATCGCCAGGTCGTAATATTCCATTGCTGAGAAATATTGCCCCAATACGCGGGCTTTTTCGGCCTCTACTAAGTCATACTTATGCTGGTAATTGGCAGGGCAATGGAACGCCCAATTTTTTAGGCTTTTCTGAGTTTCTTCTACTTGGTTGAGGTATTCTTGTTTCTTTTCTTCCTCTCCTGAATCTTCCTGAACATACAGGGCTAAAAGAATCAGACAATAGTAAAAATTATGTTCAATAAAACTAATATTTGATTGAACGTAACCTGAATATTTCAACCCCTCTCTCGCAAACTCGATAGCTTCTTCATACTGCTTAAACAAATAGCCAACTACAGTTTTGGCAAAATAAAGCCTGAACAAGCAAATGAAATTTTTTACTTCTTTTATATCAATACTCCGGACAGTTTTTAAGCAGCCAGAGTACCATAAAACAAGACTGAAGGAAGATTTGGATGATTTAAAATCAAATCCGGGTCTAAATCTAACTTATCAATAAAGGTACAAAGT
>NZ_JAUBQR010000229.1:0-10895 GCF_036701385.1 Microcoleus sp. Pol12B4
ACTGAACTTCTGCTAAATCGTAGAGGGCAAAAAAATGCAGATCGTTCAATACTTTAGTCAAAGTGTGGGTGGCGATGGACACACAATTAACTTCCCAATACTCCAACTCAAATGTTTCGGGTAACTCTGTCTCTAAATATCGCGCTAGTTCTAAAGAGGGCAACGGCTGGTTATCAGCAGTGGGCAGTAAAAAATACCGAGGGACGATCGCGTATTCTCGCCCCATCGCACTTGTATTGCTGACTGGTGGCAGTTGAATCCCGGCTTCTTTCGTTAGAAAATCTCTTAAATGTGCCGTCTCCAATTGTCGGGGATGAACCTTAGCAGGCTGTTTTTTCTTTTCAGTGGTTTCAACCCAAAGACAAAAATTTCCACCTTGAACAAAACTCTCTTCTGTTTGAGGAATCCAAGTTCCGTGGAGGATTTTCATAGGTCATACCAAACGCAACCTTTGGCAGCCTATCATATCATGAATGAGTGGGAAAACATAAGAAGGCGGTTGAAAGCAGGTTTATACAAACCATGTCTGCTGGATGCCGACTAAAGAGAATAACGTAATTTTACCCCAGTTGTCCTCTTTAACCAGTCTCTGCGGGTTTTGACTTGATAGATGCGGTTTCAACCGCCGAGTCTACTTACAAATTTAGAAAATATCAGTTAAATCCAAAACAAAACCGGGTAATACATCTTCACCTGATAGAGTTGCAGGCGAGTCTAAAATTTCCACGTCTGAACATTGACGGGAGATTTCAACTTTTCTCTTTTTGCGATCGAGCAACCATCCCAACCTCGCTCCATTTTTCACGTACACTTTCATTTTAGCCCGCAATTTTTCTAGGGAGTCAGTTGCCGATCGCAATTCCACCACAAAATCGGGACAAATCGGCGCAAATTTCTCTTTCTGTTCGGGAGTTAAAGCATCCCACCTGTCGCGGCGCACCCAAGCAGCATCGGGAGAAATGTCTGTACCGTCGGGCAGTTTAAATCCAGTTGAAGAGTCAAAAGCAATTCCCAAATGCTTATTTTGACGGCTCCAACCTTCGAGTTGAAAACTTAGATCCGCATTCCGTCTGCCTGTATCGCTACTAGCAGGCGGCATAATAATTAATTCTCCCGTTGCAGTGCGCTCAAATCTTAAATCCCGGTTGTCTGTACACAACTGAAAAAACTGCTCGTCTGTTAATTCGAGCGTTAATTCTAGGGGAGAAGGTAGGGCAATAGTTTGTGATTCCATAACGGCCTCCAAATATTACACGAGTTGAATGTCAACAGTCAACAGTCAACAGTCAACTGTTAACAAACAAATAACTAAGTCTCTGTATAACCTTGGATATTTTCAGGTTCAAACTGCTGCAAAATATTCGCAGCTTTCCCAGTCAAATCATCAGTACCCTTAACCGCAATCAAAAATTTACCCGCATTCAAACGGTTGCGGTAGGGCAAAGCATCGCCGCTACCAAAAGCCATTCCGCCCGCGCCTCCAACAAAAACGCTGCCCATCGTAGCGGCGATCGCACCGAGTAAGCCACCGATGACGTGATCGCCAATTTCGCCCGCCCACGCAAAAGTCTTCAATTCAGTCATCAGACTGAAAGTAACGCCAGCAATAAAGCCAAAGGGAATCAGCCAAACAGCCATGAGTTTAGCTTGTTTCTTTGCTTGCTGGTTGGGGTCGATCAAGCCAAATTCATCAGCAGTTTTGTAGCCGCGGCCCAAAATACTCACTTGCTTCATAGGCAAGCCTTCTTTTTCCAGAGCACAGTAGGCAGCTTCGGCTTGAATTCGATCGGGCAGTACGGCGATAAGATAATTCATTAGAAAACAATTCCTGATAGTTAGGCTTGAATAGCCAAAGTCTATTATAGCCCGAAAAGACATACTAGCTAAGCACTTGCGGGATTTTTAGACGGTCAGAGAGTCCGATCGCCCGCAAAGCTAAAATATTTCACGCAAAAAACGGCCGACCTTGACCGAATACAGATACAATTCAAACTGCACAAAGGCAAGCTTGAGCTGAGCTGTTAGATACTGCTCTAAGTCATAAGTCTCACTTTGAGCTCGCCAACGCTCGGTCTATTTTTACTATTGCACTCAATTGCTTGCTATGCCTAAAGTTCTAGTATCCGATCCGATCGACCAAGCCGGAATTGACATCCTCTCCCAAGTCGCGCAAGTTGACGTAAACACAGGGCTCTCAGCCGAAGAACTGGTAAGAATTATTCCAGATTACGACGCTTTGATGATTCGTTCTGGCACGCAAGTTACCAAAGAAATCATCGAAGCTGGCAATCTACTCAAAATCATCGGCAGAGCCGGCGTCGGCGTAGATAATGTCGATGTACCCGCCGCTACCCGCAAAGGAATTGTAGTCGTCAATTCCCCCGAAGGCAACACGATCGCCGCCGCGGAACACGCGCTCGCCATGATGCTCTCGATGTCCCGCCACATCCCGGAAGCTAACGAATCCGTCAAAGGTGGTAAATGGGAACGCAACCGCTTTCTCGGCGTAGAAGTTTACAAAAAAACCCTCGGCATCGTCGGTTTGGGCAAAATCGGCTCCCACCTCGCCGCCGCAGCCAAAGCAATGGGCATGAAACTGCTGGCCTACGATCCCTTCATTTCGACCGAAAGAGCCGACCAGTTGGGCTGCCGCTTGGTAGAACTAGAACTGCTGATGCGCGAATCTGACTACATCACCCTGCACATCCCCAAAACGCCGGAAACCCTGCACTTAATTAACGCTGAAGTGCTCTCGAAAATGAAGCCTACGGCCCGCATCATAAACTGCGCCAGAGGTGGCATCATCGACGAAGCAGCCCTCGCAGAAGCCATCAAAGAAGGCAAGATCGCCGGCGCAGCTTTGGACGTTTACGAACACGAGCCGCTGGAAGCTGATTCCCCGTTGCGGAGTGTCGGTCAAAACATCGTGCTGACGCCCCACTTGGGAGCATCCACAGCGGAAGCTCAGGTGAATGTGGCGATCGATGTTGCTGAACAAATTCGCGACGTGCTGTTGGGGCTGCCCGCGCGATCGGCTGTCAACATACCAGGAATTTACCCAGACTCGATCGAAAAACTCAAACCCTACCTGCAACTCGCCGAAACCCTCGGCAACCTCGTCAGCCAGCTAGCCGGAGGCCGAGTCGATTACCTCAACGTCCAACTCCAAGGCGAATTGGCCAGCAACCAAAGCCAGCCCGTAGTCGTCGCCGCCCTCAAAGGCCTGCTCTCCCAAGCCCTGCGAGAGCGCGTTAACTACGTCAACGCCAGCATCGAAGCCAAAGAACGTGGAATTCGCGTCGTCGAAACCAGAGACGCCTCAATTCGCGATTACACCGGCTCCCTGCACCTCTCGGCCAAGGGAACTCTCGGCGAACACACCGTGACGGGTGCAGTGCTCGGCGAAAGCGAAATTCGGATTACCAGCGTTGACGATTTCCCGGTCAACGTTTCCCCCACTCACCATATGCTGTTTACCTTGCACCGCGATATGCCGGGGATTATTGGCAAAATTGGTTCCCAATTGGGCAGTTTTAATGTCAATATTGCCAGTATGCAAGTAGGCCGTAAAATCGTGCGAGGCGATGCGGTGATGGTTTTGAGCCTCGATGACCCTCTACCAGAGGGGATACTGGCCGAGATCCTAAAAGTTCCGGGAATTCGGGATGCTTACACGGTAAATCTTTGACGGATTTGGGAGTTTAGATTTTGGATGCCAGGGCTGATAATTGGTAATGGGTAATTGATCATTGGTAATTGGCAAGAAAGCGGGAATTTTTCTATTAGCCAATCCTCCTTCCTCACTCCCCAGTTCCCAGTCTCCAGTTCCCCTGGGCCAATCTAAAATCTAAAATCTAAAATCTAAAATCGTTATGGCACATAGCTGGTGGGAAATTAGAATTCTTTGCGATCCGGCGCTGGAAGATATCATCTTTTGGCGTCTGGAACGGTTTTGCTGTCAGGGATCTGCTACTGAGATCAAAAGCAATTCCTGCTTGATGTCGGCTTATTTGCCAGAAGAACAGGCAGGATTGCTGGATTTGGCCGCTCTGTCTCTGTGGCTGCGCCAAGATGCTCTGTGTGCAGGTTTGCCCCTACCTGCGATGCAGTGGGATTTGATTGAAGACGAAGACTGGGGCAGCACTTGGAAGGAGCACTGGCAGCCTCAAGAAGTGGGCGATCGCTTTTTAATTAATCCGGCCTGGCTGCCCCTACCGACTGATACCGATCGCGTCATTTTGCGTTTAGATCCGGGTGTGGCCTTCGGTACCGGTGCTCACGCTACTACTCAACTTTGTCTGGAGTCGCTGGAAATGCGTCTCGGTTTTGATGACAAAGAGTGCATCGTTGCTGATATCGGCTGCGGATCGGGTATTTTGTCGATCGGCGCGGTGTTGTTGGGCGCTACAAAAGTTTATGCTTTGGATACTGATCCTCTGGCAGTGCGATCGACCATTAGCAACAGACTACTCAACCGCGTTAATTCTCAGCAGTTAGTTGCAGAGCTCGGAAGTATTGATCGCTTGAAAGAAATGGTAGATGAGCCGATCGACGGTTTGATCTGCAACATTTTAGCAGAAGTAATCATTGATTTAATCCCGCAGTTCACTGCAATTAGCAAACCCACTACTTGGGCCGTGCTCAGCGGCATTTTGCTCGAACAAGCTAAGCCCATTGCTGACACTCTCGAACAGCACGGCTGGATTGTGGCTACTCTGTGGAAGCGCCAAGATTGGTGTTGTTTTAATATTCGGCGTAGTTAACAATATGGTAATTGCTAATTCCTAATTGCTACTTGGTAATTTTGAGTTCATGTTTCATCTTTGGGAAGTGAATTTAAATAAATCTCGCACCTGAAAATAAACCGCGCCAGCCCAGTAAAAACCATTCACCAAAATCAACAACGTTTTTCCAGCATAAGAATTAACAAAACCAAAAACGCGGTAAGTTGACAGCAGCACTAACAACATTTCCACCACAGAAACAATTGACCCGTAGTGCTTCCTATCCCAATAAGAAAACGGACTGATAAAACGGTAATTGCTGAACGGAAAAAAGTGTCGGTGAGCGTCGTCATTGTGGACTGGCAAATCTCCCAGAGAGTGTAGTATCATGCTGATAAACAGAATTTGCACATTTTGCCAGCCAAAGTAATAAGCAATTAGCAAAGCAATAACCGCAAGGGGAATTGAATGAAACAGAGCCACAATATTTTGCACAAAAGGCTCATAATATGCTTTTGACCAAATTGTAGCTGCGGGCAAGCGAGCAATGTATTTCGCCCAAAAGTAAAATAAAAATATTGGAATATCCGGCAAAATTCCGCCGATCACAATAATTAGATTAGCTTGCGGCAGTTGCGGTTTGCCAAGAATTGCCAGATTGATAATAGCGTGGCTGGGAGTCTTCATACGTAGGGTGCGTCAACAGGATTATCTTATTCATAATTAATCAGATATTAACTGACGCACCCTACGTGTGATAATTGGCTCGTGCTACAAGTAAGGTTGCACTCGATCGATCAACTGCGCCGCTTGCATCACTCCCTCAATGCGATCGACCTCAGCGCCATTTTTGAACAACACCAAAGTCGGCAAAGCATAAATGTGATGCTGCGACGCCAACTGTTCGTACTTATCCGTGTCAATTTTGACAACCATGAGCTTGTCTTTCATCTGACCGCTTACTTGCTCCAAAATCGGTGCCATCATCTGACAAGGCCCGCACCAAGTAGCGTAAAAATCTACCAACACCGGCAAGTCAGAGCCGGATACTAACTCCTCAAAACTGCTGAACTGTTTTTGAACTGCCATAAGACAAAATAATTTTTTGGGTTCTGGCTCGATTTTAGTGCAAAATTCTCTGGTAGATTGCGAGGATACAATTATGGAACTATTGCCAGAGACTTTTCAGAGATTGCGGGGTCAAGTTGCTGTCGTGACCGGTGCGTCGCGGGGAATCGGCCGCGCCGTTGCTTTAGCCCTAGCGGCAGAAGGCGCTAAAGTCGCCGTCAACTATGCGAGTTCGAGTGCTGCTGCTGATGAGGTGGTAGCAGAAATACTCGCTGCTGGAGGAGAAGCTGTCGCACTTGCAGCAGATGTCTCGAAAACTGACCAAGTAGATTCACTCACCAGTAATGTCATGGAAAAATGGGGACGAATTGACATTTTGGTGAACAATGCCGGCATTACTCGCGATACTTTGCTGCTGCGGATGAAGTTGGAAGATTGGCAAGCAGTAATTGATTTGAATTTAACTGGCGTGTTTTTGTGTGCGAAAGCTGCGAGTAAAATCATGCTAAAGCAGCGAAGCGGCCGAATTATTAATATTGCTTCGGTTGCTGGGCAAATGGGCAATCCCGGACAAGCTAATTACAGTGCGGCGAAGGCTGGGGTAATTGGGTTTACTAAAACTGTCGCGAAGGAGTTGGCGACTCGCGGGATTACTGTGAATGCAGTTGCACCGGGTTTTATCACTACAGATATGACTAAGGATGTCAAGTCTGATGAGATTTTGAAGTATATTCCGCTGGGGAGATACGGGGAAGTTGATGAAGTTGCGGGGATGGTGAAGTTTTTGGCGGCAGATGCGGCGGCTGCTTATATAACTGGCCAGGTTTTTAATGTGGATGGGGGCATGGTAATGGCTTAGAATTTCCGGATTTTTTTAACCGCAGATGCACGCGGATTAATGCGGATATTTGCGGTTAATAATTACTTTAAGGCTGCACATAATTGAGTGAGGACTTTTTTGTATTTTGCAATGCGTTGAAAATCGGCTTCTGTCGGATTGGCGATGCGGCGAATATCGAGGTTATGAGTAACATCAGCGATTTTGACTCGGAGTGCGATCGGGTTGGCAATAACACGTTCTAAATAAGCTGCATAAGCTTCTCCTTCTATTTTGGTAATCGCCGCGATCGCCGAGACTAGAACTTCAGGAAAACCTTCGCTTCTAAGTTGCTCAAGTGTAAGTTCAGAATCTTCGACAGCATCGTGTAGAACCGCTACGATTTTTTGCTCTAGAGAATTTACATTGTCCATCACAAAGAGCGGATGAGCGAGATAGGGATTGCCTGCTTTATCAACCTGCCCCTCATGAGCTTTGGCTGCGATCGCGATCGCTCGTTGTAGTAATGATTCGTACTCGGAGTTCGTATTTGACAACATAGTAAATAAGTTCTCTATTATAGTTTCATCCCCCTAGCGGGGAAGAGCTAAGTAGTCGGACATAAATAGGACTTACGCCAGAGAGTAATTTTTTCACTGTCAATCTATGGTGTAAGCTACGGACTGCGCACCCTACATACACAGGTTATTTGATTTTAAATATTCTTGCAACAATTTCCAAGCCATTTGAGTACCCTCCCCTGCATTGACTTTCTCGAAATCGACATCTTTTCTCAAAACTACAAAACCCACACCTTCTTTGATTTCTATTTTTTCAAAATTACTAACTTTTGCCAAAAATAGGTGATTGTTTTGGATAAATTTTGGATTATTGTTTGTGGTGTAAATAAAAGTTGTGACAAATGCAAGGTTGCAATCGCTTTTTAGGTTAGTTTCTTCCTCCAATTCTCGCACGGCTGCTTGCTGTGGACTTTCTCCAATGTCCACGCCACCACCAAAAGTAGAAAGCATTCCTTGGCTTGCAATACCCGGAATATTATCTCGCAGTTGTGCGACTATCTGACCGTTCGGGAGCATGAGAAAAATGCGGACAATTGAATTGGGAATATTCATATTTTCGAGGAATTAACCAAACTCAAAAAAATTGCTCTAGAGTTGTCTGATTTGACTCCGAATTTTTCTAATCCAATTGTACAATGCAGCATACAAAGCACGCAAAATTTTGACATAACTTTTCCAAATAGATTTTTCTTTGACATCCGGAATCTCCTCGATTTCCAGGGGCAGCGGCGGCATACCGACTACTTCATAGAGCGGATATTCGCCGCTTTTTCCCGGAATTTCAACTAATATGCACCGATCGACGATCGCCAATTCCTTCACTTCCTGATAAGTCTCCTCGGAAATCAGTAAACTTGTTCCCACTTGCTTATTAGCAGCTTCGATCCGGCTGGCCAAATTCACCGCATCTCCGATCGCCGTCACTGTCTGATTTTTCAATGCCCCCAAATTCCCCACAACCACCCAGCCGCAGTGAATGCCAATCCCAATCCGCAATCGGTGACGGTACAAATTTTCAAAATAGGGATTGAGTTTCTCTAGTTCCTCTAACATCTCCACCCCAGCCCTCACTGCTTGTTCCGCAGCTTTGTCGGGATTTTCCAACCCAAACAGCGCCATTAAACCGTCACCCATATAATTATTAATCATCCCGCCATTCCGGTTGATCGCAAAACCCATTTTTTGGAAATAGCGATTTAAAACATAGATTACGTCGTAGGGCAACAGCGATTCTGCAAAAGGCGTAAATCCTCGAATATCCGCAAACAAAATCGCAATTTTTTTCTCTTGACCCACAGGAGTAGAAATCAACTTTCCGGCGATTTGGTCGGTAAATGATTCCAAGTCTTCAGAATCGATCGCCAATCGGCGCAAAATCACCTTGCCACCTGCAACCTGCGTCTGACAAGCCAGCCTAATTTCCGGCTCTAAACGCAATTTTTTCGCGAGTTCCTCTTCCGGCGAAGTGCGCGGAGAGCAAAATTCCAAACCTTCGACAATCAATACCCGGCAAGTCGAACACCGGGCGCTACCGCCGCAGATGTGGGTGTGCGGAATGCCGGCACGCAGGGAAGCTTCGAGAATTATATCGTCGTCGTCTATCTCGATCGTGCGATCGTCCGGCAGATAGTGAATCTGTGGCATATGTAGCGCGTCTAGCTAATTAGCGAGGAATCTCGCGGACATCTGTTATTGCAGCGAATCTGTATGCAAACCCGGTTTCTCGGCATTTTTTCTGTATCCCCTGATTCCTTAACTATAAGTCGCGATCGGCATTTGCTTCTCGTTGCCTCAGCTCAACCGCCCAACTGACACCACTTTAAAAAAAGAAAGCAACTCTAGGCAAGAGTCCAACTCTTAGCTCATCATTCATTCTCAATTCTAAAATTTAAAAGGGTATAAAGGAACACTAAAATTTTCATCACACCGTGAAAATACTCCTATTCAAGCTGTGGAGCTAATCTAAAATCTAAAATCTAAAATCTAAAATGGGCTGACATAATTCTTAATAAAATTAAGATCGCCCAAAGCCCTATAAATCCGTTATCAAATCCCCTTCAACAGCCATATATTTTTAGGATTTTGGGGAGTTTTGCTGTGCAAACCTTACTGGGAAATTGTTTCAGCTTTTTGGCTCTCTAACAACCACGCAATTTTCGTGAGATAGAATAGCAGCATCTTTAAAACCAGTATAACCATGAGTTCATCAACAGCCCTACAAAATATCGAAAACCACATTCCCCTCGTGGGAAATATCCATACCAAAAGTCCGATAGCCTACGGAGCAACCCGCCTCGCAGTCAGTGCAGTCAACACGGTGCAAATGGCAGTAGCAGAGTCTTACATCAACGGATTAGAAGTCCCAGATTCAGTATTGCGATCGCTTTTTGATACCTGTATGCCCGTCTTTTTTAAGCATTTCCCGTCCCTGCTTGCACCCTACGAATGGGTACTAACAGAAACAGACCATACAGCAGAAGGGCCACGGGATTTAATGAAGATTCAGTACGACTTACCTCAAGCAATGCTGAATCCGATGTTAGGCGATGGAAAACTCATTTATCCTAAATACAGCATGGGATTGTGGGAAAAAGGAGCCGCCAACCTTGAACAAGCGCAAATGCAGATGATTGATGATGTTATTGAGAAGCTAGAGATTCAGGATGGCGACAATATTTTAGACTTTGGCTGCGGTTGGGGTTGTGTTCCCAATTACATTCTTTCCAAATTCCCGAATGTCACCTTTACCGGTATTAACCTCAGCCACCACCAATGCGAGTATATGCGTCAGAAGATGCAAGACCCCGAAAGCTACCTTAGTTCCGGTCGATTTACCCTATATGAAGGAGATTTGAACGACGCCAACTTCGAGACAAAGTTTGATAAAATTCTCTCCATCGGAGTTTTTTGTCATGTAGGTAATTTAACGAAGGCTTTCCAAAAGCTGGCATCTTTCCTGAAGGATAATGGCAAAGTTTTCATTCATATCATCACAGTTCGCACGCCCAAC
Source organism: Microcoleus sp. Pol12B4 (assembly GCF_036701385.1). Lineage (NCBI taxonomy): Bacteria > Bacillati > Cyanobacteriota > Cyanophyceae > Oscillatoriales > Microcoleaceae > Microcoleus > Microcoleus sp. Pol12B4. Next base: position 10,201 of record NZ_JAUBQR010000229.1, read on the forward strand.
AATATATCCAGCGTTTTCACCCACAAATACATTTTCCCGCACGGTCGTTACTGGAAATACGATGCCGTTCCCAGCCACAATAAAGACCTTAAAACCATTCAAAGATGGTACCTCAACGGATACAATTACTCCACAACTTTTGCTAACTGGCTGAAAAACTTTGACGATTCTCAGGCAATAGTCAAAGATTTGGACTACGGCATCGACTATGCCAAATTTCGGCGAATCTGGCGGTTTTACTTGATTTGGTTTGTGGCTAATTTCGCGAGTTGTGACGGCGAATATAACGGCAACGGTCAATATTTAATGGTTCGTGCCTAACCGCTAATCAAGACCAAGCTCAAAAAACCGAACACCCCGAACCCCGACATCTCAAAGAAGTCGGGGTTCTTGAGTGCGAGCTACTTATCGGGAGAATGAAACCTTTCAACCTAGATTTAGGGCGATCGAGAAGTGTTGCCTTGTTTTGAGGAATTTTTCTGAGTTTAAAAAAATCCGGAATAAGATTATTGCTCAGTGAATAAGACCTATATCAAGCGTGAGCCTGCACAATAGTTTTTAAATTCCATCCTCGATCAGTAGCGATGATGTCTGATATTTTACTACAAAAAGAGAGTTGATTTATACAATGGTAGACAATATGAAACCTTCTCTTCCTCAAGACGACCCGAACCCAGAACAGCGCAAAGATTCCT
>NZ_JAUBQR010000230.1:0-10870 GCF_036701385.1 Microcoleus sp. Pol12B4
ATCGGAGTTGAGGATGCTACGAGCTTTTGACAATTGTAGCGCAGAATAGGATTTTAAACACTTGTATATTTCTGTTTACTTACAAGGAGGAAAACCTTGACAAAGATTGAGTTTTAGGTTGTTGGTTTTTTAGTGGTTTTTGTCTATCCCGGAGGGTGCGGGAAACTTGTGGCATACCGGGTTTTTGGACCGATCAAAAGATTTGGGCGATAGATCGCCCTCACCTATGATCCCCCAAAGGGGATAAAAATTGGATAAGATAGCACGGCGCTCTTTCTGTGACGGCTATAGGAACCGCATCTGATGGCAACTTCCCCGAACCCCACCCACAGCAAAAAATCTCTTCCTTCTGGGCTGATTTGGCCGGCTGACACCGAGTTAGTCGGATTAGTGTTTGAATTGACTCCCGGCGCTGCTAGCTATCTGTACGCGCAGTATGCTATAGGTTTGCACGCTTGGTTTTTAGGTCAAGTGCAGCAAACTGACCCGGATTTATCGAAACTTTTGCACGATGAACAGTCAGAAAAAGCCTTTACTATGTCGGGATTGGAAGGTGATTTGCTCCCCAGTGGCAAAGAATTTCAGCTTTTGGGCGATCGAATTTATCGCTGGTACTTAACAGGACTTTCAAAGCCAGTAGTGCAGTGGCTGAGTCAGTGGCTGCAAAATTTGCCCGAAGAGATAGATTTGCGAAATGCTCCCCTGCTAATTCGCTCTTGGGATATTGCTTTTGCTCCCACAACTTACCAGCAATTATTAACAGCCGAATCCCCATCTTCGCCCACCATCAAACTTAGTTTTGTGACTCCTACAAGCTTTCGCAGCAAAGGCCATCACTTCCCTTTGCCAGTTCCCGAAAATGTTTTTCACAGTTATTTGCGCCGCTGGAATAACTTTTCAGGGGTAAATTTTGACCAAGTAGAATTTTTGAATTGGATTGATGAGAATGTAATTATTAGCCGCCACAAATTGGCGTCGCAAAAGGTAGCGGCGGGCAAAAAAGGCATGGTAACGGGATTCACTGGGGCTGTGGAATTTGCGCTAGGGCGATCGGCTCACAATCGCCCTGATTTTGTACAATTATTTTATGCTTTGGGGCGGTTAGCGCCTTACTGCGGCACGGGCCACAAAACAACTTTTGGATTGGGACAAACGCGAGCACAATGGTTGACGGAAGCGCTACCTGAAGTGTCGATACACAGCGTATTGGCGGCGAGAATAGATGAATTGACAAAGAAGTTTATGGCCCTGAGAAAGCGTACAGGTGGCAGTCGCGCTGCTGAGATTGCTGAAACTTGGGCGACGATTTTGGCGCGCCGGGAATTGGGAGAATCTTTGTTTGATATTGCTGCGGATTTGGAAATGCCTTATGAAACTGTGAAAACTTACGTGAAGTTGGCAAGAAGGGCTTTGAAAGTGAAGGATTAGCGGTAATTTACTGGTTCCCAGGCTCTACCTGGTAACAAAGATCCGGAGGCTCTGCCTCCAATTTTCCTCCGCAAGCGAGGCAGAGCCTCTAGACATCTATTCCCAGGCTCTGCCGGGGAACCAGTTAAAGGAGGAGAAGATGATTATTTGTTAGCGTTTTGGGTAAATAGGTAGATGTCGTCTCGCTGATATTTTAGTTTAAATTGAGGGGTGTTTTTTAGTTGAGTTACTAGCTTTTCCACAAAATCTCGATCGCTCATCCAGCCAGGATATCTGAGGTTGAGCAATACATAATCAAATTCTGCGAGATTTGCAGGCGGCGCCTGAGCCTGAGTTAATTTTACTACAGGGCGGTGCGCTAAGTGCGGAGCAATCTGAGCATTTGTTAAAACACTGCCTTTGGTTTCAACAAGAGAAATTGCTTCTTTAGTAGCTGGCAAAGTGTCGAACCCATTCAAATAAATTGTCCAAAAATAGCCGTATTTCGCTAAAGCTAAGAAAGCAATCAACGACCAAATTACAATGAGTCTAGGCAATGGATAATTAGGAATTGGCAATCTATCAAATATTGTTTTTCCCTTTTGCTGATTGCTAGCTGCTAAACTGGAAATTACGGCAACCAATAAAAACGGCAATATCGGCACAGAATATTGATGAATTAAATCCCGCTGAGCTGGGATGTCGGAAAGAATATTCATCGCCAACATCGGTACAGCACTCATTAAAGATGACAGATGACGTGGGGACAGCCACCAAATTACAGGTAATAGCAATAACGCTAAATATTCAAAAGTCGCTAAAGAAAACAAACGCCCTAAAACTAGATTTGGTTTCACTATTAAATTAATAGCAATTTCAAAAACCGAGTTTCCCAAATATTGATATCGCCCGATTCCCGCGTGTTCTCTTCCCTGATTAAAATACGGTATAACTCCCTGAGTAGCTACCAGGAACCAACCCGCGCCTAGAAATAAAGCTATGAGCCCACAATTGCATTTTTTGTCAAAATACAACAGCCACAAACCCATCGCAGCCACAGTTAAAGATAGCACGGCTTTACAGCTCAAAACTAATACAAGAGCAGCACAAAACCACAAAATTTTATTCAGCCTGGCAGCTAAGATTGCTGCTAGCAGTGCTGGTAAAGCAATTACTTCTGGGTGGAAGTCGAAGAGATTGACATTAAATACTGCGGGATAAAGCAGATATACGGCTGAAATTGCAATTGCTTTTGGTTCGTTTAATCCCGCTTGACGCGCCAAACTCCAACTCGGCCAAGCGCCTAAAGCTAGAGAAACAGCTTGCACTAAAAAAAGCCAGTGAACATCTGGATATATTTTGTAAAGTAAAGCTAGTGGATAGAAAATAAAAGCAGCGTGATCGCCCCAAATATTTATTGCCATTAAAGAGGAAAATGGCGTTTGATTTTGGGAGATTAAATAAATTGCTTGGTCAAAAATTGCTAAGTCGAATGCAGTTGACTGAAACAAAGCGTGCCGCGCGCTGCTGGCGGTAAATAAGACTATCGTTGTCACGACAATCATTAAAAATACTGGATGAGATTTTAGGGATTTCAAAGTTAGCATTTTATTTTTTTAATCAGCCCTTCGTTTAAATAGCAGGACTTCGTTTTTTTGATAAGTTAATTTAAAATCGGGAGAAATTTTAAGTTTATTTGCTAACGTAGCACCAAGTTTTTCAGTATCCGGCCAGGGATGGCGCAGGTTTAATAATATGTATTGAAATTCAGCTAAATTTGTTTGGGGCGAAATTTGTGACAGCAATTTTACTATGGGGCGGTGGGTAAAGTGAGGGGCAAGTCTATTATCTGTTAAAATACTGCTTTGTGCTTGAACTTGTGCGACTGCTTCGCGTGTAGCTTGCCAGGTATCTAGTCTATTTAGGTACAGATAAAAATCTTTATATTCACCCACACACAGGAAAATTAGTAATGACCAAATTATCATGATTCTCGGCAATTGAATTCCCTGCCAAAGTTGAGAAAGTCGGAAGTTTTTAAATTGTGGCAGATTGACCCATGTTAAAAAATGTTGCTTATTTGCTTTATCCTCTTCCTTGTTGCCTTTTATTTTTTCCCTGTTCCTTGTTTCTTCCTTTGCGATAAATGCTAAAAATAAAAAGGGAATTACAGGCACTGAATACTGATAGGCTAAGCTGCGTTGAAAGGACAAGTCAGAGAGGATATTAATCAGCAGGGTAGGGATGGCAGGAATTAGCGCTTTTAAATATTGTAGGCGTAGTTTGCCGGAAAATGGCAATAGCAGCCAAATCACAGGTAAGGTGAGGAGAAATAAATATTTGAATGTATCGAATGAAAAGATTTTTCCTAATACTAATTGTGGTTTTAATATGAGATTGATGATAATTTCTAGTACGGATTTGCCTAAATAGCTGTAGCGCCCGACTCCAGCGACTTCGCTGCCGCTAAACAAGGGGATGATTTTCTGGGAAGCTATCAAAAACCAAGCTGCACCTAGCAAAAGTGCGATCGCCCCGCACCGTTGCTTTTTTTCGCAAAAAAACAGCCAGACACCCATAGCAACAACGGTTAGGGACAAAACCGCCTTGCAACTGAGAACTAACAGGATAGCGGTACAAAACCACAAAATTTTATTTAAACGCGCCGCTAAAATTGCTGCAAAAAGTGCGGGTAAAGCGATTACTTCAGGGTGAAAATCAAATAAATTGATGTTAAATACCACCGGATAGAGCAAATAAATCAATGCGATCGCACGCGATTGTTCTTGATTCAAACCTGCCAAACGCGCTAAGCTCCAGGTAGGCCAAGCCCCTAGGGATAATGCAACTGCTTGTACAAACAGCAGCCAATGCACATCCGGGGAAATTTTGTACAGCAAAGCTAGCGGATAATAGATTACCGCTGCGTGATCGCCCAAAATATGAATCCCCATTAAAGAAGAAAAAGGCGTTTGGTTTTGGCTGATTAAGTAAATTGCTTGGTCAAAAATTCCCAAATCGAAAGCAGTTGATTGGAATAAAGCGTGCCGTAAACTGCTACACAAAAAGAAAATTGCCACAGCAGCAGCGAGCGCCCAAACCAAACTCGACGGTAGCTGCGATCGACCTTCCTCTATATTTTCGGCGATCGAGACACTGATGTCCTCACGGTCATCAGCAACATTTTCCCTATTCTGCATGAAATCTGGCACTAGGTGGTCACTCAAAATATGATTCCATCGAATGTGCTTTCCACGCAATAGTTAACCACTAATTTTTATCCCCGCAATCGTAATATTAGAATAATCCACAAAACATTAAAAAATTGTGAAAGCAATAACTCTTCTCGGTTCCACAGGCTCCATCGGCACTCAGACTCTGGATATTGTAGCTCAATACCCCGATCAATTTCGGATTGTCGGGTTAACCGCCGGACGAAATGTAACGTTGCTGGCCCAGCAAATTCGCCAGTTTAGACCGGAAATTGTCGCGGTTTGCGACGAAGATAAATTACTGGAATTGAAGGACGCGATCGCAGATCTCGACCCTCAACCTATTTTACTTGCGGGCGAGTCAGGCGTTGTCGAAGTTGCCCAATACGGTGACGCTCAAGCCGTTGTCACGGGCATAGTTGGCTGTGCCGGTTTGCTGCCAACAATTGCGGCTATCAAAGCAGGCAAAGATATCGCCTTAGCCAATAAAGAAACATTAATCGCAGGGGGCCCCGTTGTCAACCCTTTAATCGAAAAATACGGCGTTAAAATATTGCCTGCTGACTCGGAACATTCAGCAATTTTTCAGTGTCTCCAAGGTGTTATGGTTGGCGGGTTACGACGAATTATTCTCACTGCTTCGGGCGGTTCTTTTCGAGATTTGCCGATCGACAAATTAGCAGGAGTAACAGTAGCCGATGCTTTGAAACATCCGAATTGGTCGATGGGGCAGAAAATCACGATCGATTCTGCTACTTTGATGAATAAAGGATTAGAAGTAATTGAGGCTCATTACTTGTTCGGAATGGATTATGACGACATTGATATTGTCATCCATCCTCAAAGCATAATTCACTCGTTAATTGAACTGCAAGATACCTCGGTTTTGGCGCAATTGGGATGGCCGGATATGCGCTTGCCGCTGCTTTACGCTTTGTCTTGGCCGGAGCGAATTCATACAGATTGGGAACGGCTGGATTTGGTAAAAGCTGGGGATTTAACTTTCCGAGAACCCGACCACGAAAAGTATCCTTGTATGCAGTTGGCTTATGCGGCTGGACGTGCGGGCGGTTCGATGCCTGCGGTGCTGAATGCGGCAAATGAACAGGCGGTAGCGCTATTTTTGGAGGAGAAGATTCAGTTTTTGGATATTCCGAAGTTGATTGAGAAGGTCTGCGACAAACATCAAACTGATAACTGTGAAAGCCCTGCTTTAGACGATATTTTGACCGCGGATAGGTGGGCGCGGCAGGAAGTTTTGGCAGATAGTATGGAATTGGGCGATCGTATTCTTTCGGTTCGGTAATGGTATCAGCAGATTGGCGCTTACCCACAAGCCCGCCGGAGAATTAACTCCCCGTCTCATAGCTAAAGTCGGTTTCAACCGACTGCCCAACCTTGATAAATATCCAGTCCTCTTTCAGAGGACTTTAGCTATGAGACAGGGGTTTTTAACCCCTGACGGACTATGCAAAAAAGTGCAAAATATCGGCAAAACTCTATTAAAGGTTGACCCGGCTTTAGTCTTTTATTAACTAACTCCCAACTTTCGTCGCAAAATCAGCCGCACTCATTTTTTCGTACATTTCAAAAGGTTGGTGAATCCAAGGATTGTCAGCCAAATAATCTACATAATAATCCGGCTTTGCAACAGAACAAGCCTTGTACCAGAGTACAGCAGTCCGAATTTCCTGAATATCCTCGCCGTAGCGACTCTTGAGCCAAGCGATACCTTGATCCAAACTAATTCCCGAATCCACCAAATCGTCAACCAGGAGAATGTGGCTGCCCAAATTGTCGCCCACCATTGTCAAATCGCGGGCAAACTCGATCGCACCCCGGACATTTCCGTCAGCCCCACCATAGGACGAGGCAGCTAAAATCGCCAGAGGTTTGCCGAAAATCCGCGACAGAGTATCCCCAACGCGCAGCCCTCCCCTCGCCAGACAGACAATTCGATCGAATTTCCACTGAGATTCCTCAATTTTTACAGCCAAATCCTCAATTTTCCGATGGTACTCAGACCAAGAAACGTAAAGGTCACTCATTCCTAATATTATTGAAATATCAAAGGTATTATTAATTATTTTGGGGAAAATGACATGGATGCAGATGAACTTCTCAGACGGTATGCAGCCGGAGAACGGGTTTTTCACAAAGTAGACCTAGCCGGGGTCAAGATGTCAAGGACAAATTTGCGTGATATTGACCTGAGTCACGCTAATTTAAAAGGTGCAAATTCGATCGGTCTCACCCTCTACAGAGCTAATCTGTATCAAGCAGATATTAGCCAAGCCAACCTCTCCCAAGCCAACCTCATGTCCGCTAATTTTGGCGAATGCGACGCGGTGGGAGCGAACTTGAGCGGAGCCATCTTGCGGAGTGTCGTGTTCAGCGGGGCCGATTTAACGGGGGCGAGTCTCAGGGGTGCAGACATGAGAGATGCAAACCTTCAGGGGGCAATTTTGATTCAAGTTTATGCAGTTAACGCTAACTTGCAAGGTGCAAACTTGACAGAAGTGAAACTTTGTGGAATCAACCTGAGTAAAGCAAATTTAACCGACGCGAACTTAACACAAGCTGACCTGAGCCGTGCTAACTTAACTCAAGCAAATCTGAGCTGGGCAAATTTGACGGAAGCAAATCTGGAAAAAGCGGATTTGAAGGGAGCCGATTTGAGCGGAGTTAACTTGAGCTGTGCAAATCTCCATCAAGCAGATTTGAGCGGAGTTTCCCTTAAGGGAGCAAATCTCCGGGGAGCAAACTTGCATCAAGCTTCTTTGCGCGGGACAAATTTGGATGAAGCGAATCTGAGAGAGGCCATGATGCCTGACGGCACAATCTCTGACTAAATAAGCTGAAAAAATAGAAGTTAAAACCGCAGGGTGCTTGTGGTGCACCCTACATTTAGGCTAATGCCTGATTTTTTTAAGGGGATTTAATTCTGTGCTAATCTCAGGCGTGCAAAAATCGAGATAAGCCCCGGACTCGTGTTGTGGAGAGGCAAAAATTTTAGAGTCTTGTTCAAGCTCCCAGATTCATCTGTGGAGTAAATCTAAAATCTCAAATTGTTCGAGTGAGCGGGACTCTACGGTTCGACTGAGCGCTTGCGGAAGTGTAAAATCCAAAATTCAATGACAGTTCATTTCAAGAGAGTGGCAAAAAAAATTGACAATAATTTAATCTACAACTTTCAGCCAGCCCCGGCGAACGGCGTGGAGCAAGCGGTTGATGGCTGTTTGATCTTCTTCGGTAAGACAGTCATTTAACAGCGCTGTCTTGAGCTGTTGTCGGTGAGTGGGAGTCAGCAGACCGGAGTGATATACCTGAAAGACTAGCTCTGCAATAGTAAATTGAGGTAACAGCGTTTGGGTTCTCATCATGTGTTTTATTTTGAACTCACTTTTGACAGTATTAACTAATTTTTCCAAAATTTATGTGATTCAACTACGGGAGTAAATGTGATCGATTAGCTCTTGATGAGTGATTTGTGTCAGCGGGACATGGGGATCGGATATTTATTCGATAGCTCTGCTACTTGAAACACAAACCCCGTCCCGATTCCTAGCTTCTGGCAACTCCCACATCTCTACTTTTGGTTAAGAAACCGTGACAAATAAATTAAGATTTATCTATTAACAGATTACTAATGACTGCTAGCGAAAGCGCTAGGCTTAATTCAGAGTAAAACGTTTAGCCTGTTTAGAAACCCGCTTTTACCTACATTTACCTAGTTTCTTGGTGTGGTCTTTGTTCCGTGGATATACTTAATAACCCGCCCAAAAACCGATACAAGTTTCCGACAGGAGCGGGGATTCGACCCAAATTTTAAGCTCAAGTTCAAGCTCCAGATTCATCTGTGAAGTCAATCTAAAATCTAAAATCTAAAATCTAAAATCTACTGGCTGCTTCAAATCAAAAATCCCGGCTTCTTCAAGAAACCGGGTCCAGCTTTTCGATCGCAGTACAACTTTTTTTGGAGAGGGTTAATGGAGCGACCTACTCACAAAAATCTGATTGTTGGCAAAGCTTGACAGGAGAGAAAGTAAAAATACTCATCTCAACTTTGTGTCTGAGGGGACTAATCGGAAATCCTGACCCATCCGCGGCGGATGGCGTGCAGCAGGCGGTTGACTGCATCTCTGGCGTCTTCGCTGAGAGCGCTTTGGCAGAGTTCGCGCAGTCCGTGGCTTTCAATGCGAGTCAGATTGCCTGAATGAGTGACTTGATAGAACAGTTCAGCGATGGCGCGATCAGATTTTAAAGTCAGAGCTTGCATGAAATCTCGTTGAACTCGACTATTGCAATATCAAGCATTTGAGAAAAAAGTAGGGTGATTGCAGTCGGCTAAGCTGTGTGATCCTTCTTGCCTCGATTTGTGACCGAATTCTGCCAGTATACGTGATTTAAATCACAGATAACCAAATACCTCGATCGCATAAGCTATGATTGGGGTGGTAGCCTCAAGGTTTGACAAAACCTCAAAAAGCCCTTAACGCAAGGCTTTGAGTTCCCAAGACCGCTGCGTGGCGGGAGTAAGTCCGCTCAACATCGCAGGCTCTGGACTCGGAGATATGTGAAACTTTGGGTTTTAGACACTTGCAGCTTGCAGCTCAGGGAATAAAGTTGCGATCGGCGAGCCACGGCCTGAGATACAATAATTATAAATACTTCTATCCCATCTATAGGCAGGCAGGTAAAAAAATGATAATGATTAGCTACTTTTCGATTGCCTTAATCGTTTTTATTGTTTGGTTCAAAAGTTTTTGGAATGATACTGCGACATCTAAAAAAGACGTAATATCTTGGATAGCCTTAATAATCGGGCCTCTGTTTTGGCCTGTTGTTCTGCCCCTATCCCTTTTGCAAATTACCAGCAAAAAGTCTGTGGTAAAAACAGCTCAATGCGAGCAAGAATTATAATAAATTAGGGAAGGATCGGGCTTCAAAACAGTCGCTTATCTCGTCCTAAATTATTCGGCGTGCATCGCTCCAGGCAGCGAGTAATTTATACTTTTTGATGAAAAAATAAGTTTAGCTAGAAGGTAGAATCCCAGAAAAATTCTGAATTCTAAAACAGTATTTTTTTACCGCTATCAAATTCTGCCTTCTGCTTTTTGACCCCGCCCAAAAACGTATACAAGTTTCCCACAGCAGCCGGCAGCAGCCCAAAACTTGAGGCTGTTGTTCCAGCTATCAGATTCATCTGTGGAATAAATCTCCTATTTCCAGTTGTTCAACTGAGCCAGATAGACTCAGCCTTCGCTGAACGTATCACACCGAAGTCTCCAATCGACTGAGGCCTACTTTTTTTGTCACATCGTGATTTAATGGTGCGGCTCAGTCAAAATTGTTCAGGCAAAAGTGTCAGACTCAAATTATCGGACAGCGACCACAACATTTTTACCCAAAAATTATCTGCCACCTCAACCAAGCTCAAAATTGATATTTAATGTAACATGGCTTGTTGCTTGCAAAAATATAACTTCAGACATATTTTCGCCTGCTGCTGACCAGCTTAAGAATTTTTATACTACCGATGGCTACGTACCCTTAATCGAATGTGGGAAAATCCTGGCTAGGCGTTGGAAAACAGCTAGGCTCTTTGCCCTTTAACCTTTTCCGGCTCCCTTTCTTCAAATCGTAGCAGCTCTAAATGGGAAATTGTAGAGTTCGTTTGCGTCCAAATAGCCTAACTCTTACCGCAGTTAGATACACAATTAAAGGCAGAGACTGCAATATGAAATAGGCAACAAGAACTGTCGTCTAAAATCGCCAGTAAAACTTATTTTGGGCGATCGGGCATCAGGAGTGTCTAACGAGAGCCAGCTAAATTTTTAGAGTTGCGAGATGTTTGGGAACTTCTAAAAAAAAGTGCCGTCACGGTATCCAAATTAGTTATTTGCATAAAAAGCAGGAGTCAAAATGAACCAAGTATCTGAGAAACCAATTTATAAAGTTCTTAATCTATTGTCGCTCCTAGCGCTGAGCTACTATGCCGCTACTTCGATCAATTATATTTTCGAGAGTGACGCTCACATCTACAAGTACGACAGCCAGAGTAATTCCAACGCATCACCAGCGCAACTAGAAGCACACCGCTCGGAATAAATAGTAGAAATTTTCTCGGAATTAATGCCGAACAAAATTTTGGATAATTTGCTAATCGTTAATGGTAATTGCTCAACTAGGGGAAAAAAGGGAGCCATCAGTAGAGAGAGCTTGTTGAATAGATTGATAAGCAGTTAAAC